>CAZCJI010000155.1:0-7272 GCA_964498625.1 uncultured Rhizobium sp. | reverse complement strand
CATCGCGCCGCCGGCGCCGATGCCAACCCCTATCTGATGCTGGCGGCGATCCTCGCGGGCCTGCATCACGGGTTGACGAACAGGATCGATCCCGGCCCCGCGGCCGTGGGCAATGTCTCGCGCGAACCCGATCTTGCACTTCCCTTCACGCTGGACTCCGCACTCAACCAACTCGCGGAGGCGCCGGTGCTGGGAGAGTATCTGGGTGCCGATACGGTCTCTCTCTATGGCGAGACCAAGCGGCTGGAAGCGAAACGTTTCGCCAAGATCATCTCGCCCGCGGAATATGACTGGTATCTCTGACTAGCGCCTGAGCCACAGTTCCGCGCGCGTGCCCTGTCCTGATGCGGAGTTGAGCGTCAGTGCGCCACCCAGACGCGCGGCGAGCGACATCGCGATCGCGAGCCCAAGCCCCGAGCCGGTCTTTCCGCCCTGACGGTCGAAGCGGCGGAACGCATTGCCCGCCTGCGCCGCTTCCGCGGGATGAAAGCCGGGGCCGTTGTCCGCGATCGTCAGAATGACCGCATCGTCACGCGTGGCAAGCGAGACCATCACATGCCCGCCCTCTGGCGTGTAGGTCAGCGCGTTGGTCAGAACCGCGACGAGAATGCGCCGTACCGCTTGCGGATCGGTGCGCACGATAGTTTGTGCAGACGGCGATAGGCTGAGAGCGATGCGGCGCGAGAACGCGCGGCCGACATGCTCATCGACGATGGCGTTGGCGAGTTCGGCCAGATCGAATTGCGCAGGTTTGAGCGGATAGCGGCCGGCCTCGAGATCGGCAAACTCCAGAATGTCGCCGATCTTGGCGTGCAGTCCGCGGCCCGCGTGGCCGATGTCGCGTGCGTATTCCACATATTTCTTGTTACCGACCGCGCCGAACATGCCGCGCTCGATGATCTCCGAGAAGCCGATCACCGCGTTCAGCGGCGTGCGCAGCTCGTGACTCATATGCGAGATGAACTCGGCCTTGCTGCGCCGCGCCTCGATCACATCGCGCTCCGCCTGCGCGAGCCTCACGAGAAGGCGCGCGTCTTCGGGTTTCGTGGAGCGCAGGGCTTTCACCGCCGCCGTCGCCTTCATGCGCCGTTCGAATTCACCCACGAAAAGCGCCGCGAGCCCCGCTCCGACCAATGCCGGTCCCAGGATCACGAACAAATAGAGCGGCAGGGAGCCGTACCACGCACTCAGCGCGCCGGCATCGCCGGTTGCGGTCGCGACGACCACCGGCCAGCCGCTGACGCGTGCCTGGATGGCGTCGCCTGGCACGGCGCCAAGGACTGGCTGTCCCCGCGTTGTCTGGATCGCCGTTCCTTCAAGCAGCGATGCCGGCGCAAGCGACGCGGAGTCAAAGGCGATGGCGACGACATTCCCGCCCAATGGGAAGACAGCGGTGGCGACCCCGGTGCCCGCGATCAACAGTTTTTGTCCGCGCGCGGCGGCAATGACATCCGACGGCAGATTCACGAACGCGGTTGTGCCGGTCAGCGTCGCGGTCGCGAAGCCGGCGGAGTCGTAGACCGCGATATTCCGCACGCCCGCAGGCGCATGTTTCACCAGCGGATCGGCGGCGAACGCGCGTCCCTGCGCCTCGATGCCGTCAAGGTTATTGGCGACCACGGCGGCGATATCATTCGCGCGGTGCGCCTCGAAATAGGCAGCCTGGTTGAGCGCGTGGACTCGGTCGAAACGCATCTGCAGCGCCGAGGCCGCCGCGAACGCGCCGCAGATCAGCACCACCGAGATCACGACAGTGATCCTGATGTTGCGCGACGCGAAGCGGGCTACGTGTACCGCGAACCCGGTCACGGCCCCGCTTGGCCAGAACGCTATGCTTCCTTGCGCCACGACTCGCTACACCCCGCGCGCGGTCAAAGTGATTCGCTTTAACGATTATGCGAATCAGCGAGTCGCTGTCATTAACGATTTGCGTGAGCGGCCGTTAAGGATTGATCGGCTCACCCTTCGGCAGGCTCAGGGTGAAGGGCTGTTTTGTCCCCTCATGCTGAGCTTGTCGAAGCATGAGAGTCGGGTCAGCCCAACATCTTGGTCGCGACCTCGAACAGGTTCGCCGAAATGCCGTCGATCTTGAGCATCGACTCCAGTTCGCCGCGCATCAGCGCCTGCCGCTTCGGGTCGTAACGCCGCCAGGTTTCGAACGCGCCGGCCATGCGGGAGGAAACCTGCGGATTGATGCCATCGACTTTGCGGATTGTCTCGCCGACCAGCGCATAACCGGAGCCATCGGCGGCATGGAAGCGCAGGTGGTTGCCTGCGAACGCGCCGACCAGCGAGCGCACACGGTTCGGGTTCTTCACGTCATAGGCGGAATGTTTCGTGAGGTTGCGCACGGCTTCGGCGGTGCAGGGCAGGCAGGATCCGGCCTGCAATCCCATCCATTTGTCGAGCACCAGGGGATCGTTCCTGAAGCGATCGTAGAAGTGATCGAAGGCCGCCTGCCGCTTCGGCGAATCCATGCGCGTGAGCGACGCAAGGCCCGCGATCATGTCGGTCATGTTGGTCGCGGCGCGATAATGCGCGTCGGCCAAGGTCGCCGCCGCCTGGTCGTCTGCTGCCGTCAGATAGCGCAGCAGCACATTGCGCAGAGCGCGCCGGCCCGCGGATTTGGCATCCGGCGTGAATGCGCCGCCGGTATCGAGCGATTTGTAGAGCGCCTCGATCTTTGCCCGATGCGCGTTGGCCACGGCGCGGATCAGCGCGGTGCGGGCCCGATGGATCGCATCCGGATTGGGTTGCGCGGTGGCGAGCGCCAGTTCGCTCTCCAGGGGCGGCACGAGCATTTGCGCAGTGAACGCAATGTCCTCGTCTGCGCGCGCCAGTACTTCGCCGATGGCGGTGACGTACGCCGCATCCGGCGCGGCGGATGGATTGGATGCCATCTCTTTGAGAATGTCTGTCGCCAGCGCCTGACCGGCTTCCCAGCGATTGAAGGCATCCGCGTCGCGGCCCATGAGCGTGGCGTGGGACTTGCGGTCTGTGGGGACCTTGAACACCGCCGGCGCGGAGAACCCGCGGCCGACGGAGAGCAACGGCTCTTCCGCGACATCGACGAACAGAAAGCGCTGCTCCGGCTGTGTCAGTTCGAGCACGCGCTCATGCGGGCCTTTGGCGTTTTCGCCGTCCAGGGTCAGCGGCATAGCGCCCTTCGATCCGACGAAGCCGAGCCGAACGGGAATATGCATCGGCTTTTTTGTCGGCTGCCCCGGCGTGGGGCCGAGCGTCTGCTTGAGCGTCAGCGCATAGGTTTTCTTCGCCGCGTCATACGCGCCCTCTGCTTCGATGCCCGGCGTGCCGGATTGCACGTACCAGAGACGGAATTGCTTCAGGTCGCGTCCGCAGGCGTCCTCGAAGCATTTCACCCAGTCCTCGACCGTCGCGGCCTGACCGTCGTGGCGCTCGAAATAGAGATCGGTCGCCTTGCGGTAGCCATCGGCATCCACGAGCGTTCTGAGCATGCGGATAACCTCCGCGCCCTTCTCGTAAACCGTCGCGGTATAGAAATTGTCGATGGAGATGTAGCTTTGCGGCTGAACCGGATGCGCGAGCGGTCCTGCGTCCTCGACGAACTGTCGCATGCGCAGCGCCTTCACGTCCTGGATGCGATTGACGCCATGCGAACGCATGTCGGCGGAGAAGCTCTGGTCGCGGAAAACGGTGAGACCCTCTTTCAGCGAAAGCTGAAACCAGTCGCGGCAGGTGATGCGGTCGCCGGTCCAGTTGTGGAAGTACTCATGCGCCACCACGCTTTCGATGCGCGCATAGTCGTCGTCGGTCGCGGTTTCCGGTGAGGCAAGCAGCAGGCGGTCGTTGAAGATGTTGAGGCCCTTGTTCTCCATCGCGCCGAAATTGAATGCGCTCACGGCCACGATCATGAAAATGTCGAGATCGTATTCGCGGCCGTATTTCTCCTCGTCCCAGCGCATGGAACGCTTGAGCGCATCCATCGCGTAGGTGACCCTGGGCTCGTTGCCGTGCTCGACATAGATGCGCAGATCGACGGGCTTGCCCGATCCGCGCACATAAGTGTCTTTCAGCACGCCGAGATCGCCCGCGACGAGTGCGAACAGATAACAGGGCTTCGGGAACGGATCGTTCCACACCGCGAAGTGCCTGCCGCCAGGAAGATCGCCGCTATCGATCAGATTGCCGTTGGAGAGCAGGATCGGATATTTCGCCTTGTCGGCTTCGATGCGTGTTGTGTAGATCGCGAGCACGTCGGGCCGGTCGAGGTAATAAGTGATGCGGCGGAAGCCTTCGGCCTCGCATTGGGTGCAGAAGATTCCGCTCGCGGTGTAAAGACCCATAAGCGCCGTGTTGTTGGCCGGTGAAATCTCCGTGACGATCTCCAGCGTGCAGCTCGCGGGCATCGACGCGATGGTCAGCGTTTCATCCGTTACGACATAGTCGTCGGTCGTCAGCGCTTTGCCGTCGATCGCGACCGAGCCGAGCTTCAGATGCTCGCCATTCAGCACCAGCGGGCACGGCGCCGGCGCCGCGCGCGTCACTTTCGTCGTCGCCCTGACGCGCGTCGCCTCTGGATCGAGCACGAAGTCCAGAGCGATCTCCGAAATCTTGTAGTCGGGCGCGCGATAGTCCTTCAGCGCAATCGCGCGGGGTTCTTCGGTTCGCATCGTCGGTCCTCGTGTCGAATGGGAGGGAGATATAGACCACGGCATTCGCACTCGAAAGCACCGGAAATATGGCACAAACACCATGATCGCGGCGGACGCCGCCGGCCCACGCACTCAGGCCTTAAGAACTATCCACTCGCACCTTGGACCGTTCTGGCTTAAGGAGGCGCCATGAGCGCTCCCAATTCCGTCGTCAAAGTCGGCAATGTCGAGATCGGCAATGCCAAACCGCTCGCGATTATCGCGGGCCCATGCCAGCTCGAGAGCCGTGCGCATGCACTGGAGATGGCGTCGGCCATGAAAGAAATGGCGGCGAAGGCCGGCGTCGGACTGATCTATAAGACGAGCTTCGACAAGGCCAACCGCACCAGCACCGTCGGCAAGCGCGGGATAGGGCTGCATGCCGCGCTGCCTATTTTTGCGGAGATTCGCGAAAGCCTGGGCATTCCGGTGCTGACTGACATCCACGAACGCGAGCAGTGCGCCATCGTCGCGGCATCCGTCGATGTGCTGCAAATTCCCGCGTTCCTCTGCCGCCAGACCGATCTTCTCGTTGCCGCCGCGAACACCGGCAAAGTCGTGAACGTGAAGAAGGGACAGTTCCTGGCGCCGTGGGACATGAAGAACGTGATCTCCAAGGTCACGGATGCGGGCAATCCCAACGTGCTCGCGACCGAACGCGGCGCGAGCTTCGGCTACAACACACTTGTCGTCGATATGACCGGTCTGCCGGAGATGGCGAAGTTTGGCGCGCCGGTCGTGATGGACGCGACGCATGCGGTGCAGAAGCCCGGCGGGCAGGGTACGTCTTCTGGCGGCAATCGCGACATGGCGCCTTACATCGCGCGCGCGGCCGTCGCTGTCGGCGTCGCCGCAGTGTTCATGGAAACGCACGAAGACCCGGAGGCCGCGGGCAAGCGCGGCATCTCTGACGCGCCGAACATGCTCTATCTCAACACTTTGCCGGCGCTGCTTGGCGAATTGGTCGAGATCGACCGCATCGCCAAGAAGCACGTTGCCGCTTAGGCGGTGATCGCCATATAGGCCTGCACCAGGCCTATGATCGTCGTGATCAGGAGGCCCAGGGTCGCAACGCCTGCGACGAGAAAGCCCGTGCTGCGCCCGCCGGGATTTTCCGCGCTGTAGCCGGTCGCATACATGATGCGGCCGACGATCCACACCAGGCCGAGGGCGCCGACCAGATACGGCATCATCCGGAAATACTCGTTGGAGAGCCACAGCAGCGGCAGGAAGATCACGATCTGCTCGAGCGTGTTCACCTGTACGCGATAGGCGCAGTCGAATTCGGGATGGCCGACGGTGGCCGGCGCCTTGATATCGTGTTTGCCGCGCATTTGTCCGACGCGGAAGCCGGTCCAGAAAAATACCAGAAGTGCGATGACGGTGACGACGGCGACGAGCAAGGTCGCAAGCGAAGCGGTCATGTGGAGTCCCCTCGATGATGGTGGCTCCCGCGCGAATCACGCGGGAGCCGTATCGGGGGAGATTACAGGATTCGGACGTCCGAAGTTACTGCGGCGGCGGTTGCGACATGCCCTGATTCTGATACTGGCCCTGGCTTTGCCCGTAACGCTGTTCTTTGCGCTGTTCGTGCCTGGCCTCTTGGCGTTGCGCCTTTTCTTCGAGACTTTGCTGGCGATCCGGGGAAAGCGCGGCCCATTTCGCATCCAGACCCTTGCGCCATGATGCCTTCTCGGCGTCGTTCATCGCGCGGATCTTCTGGAACTCGCTTTTCTTATACGCCTTGCGCTGGTCCTTCGGCAGGCCGCGCATGGCTTCGTGCATCTGCACGCGGAACATCAGCAACTCTTCTGGCGACTGGAAGAGGGCCCTCATCCGCGCCCCTTGTCTGCCCTCACCCATTCCAGCGCCCTGGGGTACAGCGACATCGGAGGCTGTGGGAGCTGCCGCGAGGGCGGCGGACGAAAGCAGGCCGACCGTCAGCGCGGCCATCAGCAAACGGGAAGTACGCATGGGGGAAACTCCGGTTAGGTGTCCTTTCAACGTCGAGACCGCCTCTCTCCGTCGCGGCTTGCTTGCAGGCCGCCGCATCGCCTAGAAGCAGGGAACTTCGGCCTTTTTTTGCGACGAGACCCGCCATGACAACGATCCTCGACATCACCGCGCGTGAAATCCTCGACAGCCGCGGCAATCCCACCGTTGAGGTGGACGTGACCCTTGAGGACGGCGCGTTCGGACGCGCGGCTGTTCCCTCCGGCGCCTCGACCGGTGCGCATGAGGCGGTGGAGCTGCGCGACGGTGGCACCCGCTACGGCGGCAAGGGCGTCGAGAACGCGGTTGCTGCGGTGAACATCGAGATCTTCGACGCGCTCTGCGGCATGGACGCGGAGGACCAGCCGCGACTTGACCGCATCATGTGCGAACTCGACGGCACGCCAAACAAGGCGCGGCTCGGCGCGAACGCGATCCTCGGCGTGTCGCTGGCGGTTGCGAAGGCGGCGGCGGAGAGTTCGGGTCTTCCGCTCTACCGCTATATCGGCGGCGCGAAAGCACAGACGCTGCCGGTGCCGATGATGAACATCGTCAATGGCGGCGTGCATGCCGACAATCCCATCGACTTCCAGGAATTCATGATCAT
>CAZCJI010000154.1:0-7325 GCA_964498625.1 uncultured Rhizobium sp. | reverse complement strand
TGCAGCGCTAGTACCTGAAACTAGTGCGTCTACCAATTCCGCCATCTGGGCACGGGTTGGGCGGCGATGTTTAGGGAAGGCCGAAAAGCCTGTCAAACCCTTGATCGGACGCGCGGACTTCGGGGCCTTCAAACTGCCGCTTGTGCACCCCATATTTACCGCGACGGCGCATAGTCGGGCGTTGAACCTGGGAGGTGCAAATGCTTGTCACGACCACGGAAACCATACCCGGCTACAAGCGCAGCAGGACGCTGGGCCAGGTGTTCGGCGTCGTCGTGCGCTCGCGCGGCCTCGGCGGCAACATCATCGCCAGCCTGCGCTCCATCGTCGGCGGCGAGATCCACGAATACACCCAGCTTCTGGAAGAGACGCGCAAGCAGGCCGTGGACCGGATGGTGAAGAACGCCACCGTCATGGGTGCGAACGCCATCGTGATGATGCGCTTCGACTCCTCCGAGATCGGACAGAACATGAGCGAGATCGTCGCCTATGGCACGGCGGTCGTGATGGAGCCGGAGGCGTAATATGTTGCGCGGATCGGTGATCGCGATCGGATTGGTGTGTTTCGCAGGCGGCCTCGTCGCCATGCTAGGCGGGTTCTGCCCGCCCGCCTGGGTCGCGGTGTTCTGGGGCGTCATCATCCTGCTCGGCACGCTGTCGGAAAAGGTGGTCTACAAACCGCTGGAGAGCGGCCAACCCGGCGCCGGCTGGAGCCGGACACCGGAACGCTTCATCGACGACGCGACCGGCGCACCGGTGACGGTGTGGGTCGATGCCGCGGGTGAGCGCAAATACGTGAAGGACTAGCCGGCCTGCACCGCGAAGTCGCGGAAGTGCTTCTTGCCCGCGAGCGCGCGCTTGTATTCCTCCTTGCTCAGGATGTTTTCGTCCAGAACCATGTCGGTGCGGCAATAGTTGTGGAAGAACTCCGCGATGCGTTCCGGTGACGGCAGCACCTGATCGCGGATGAAATTGATGTCGATGTTGATGCACAGCGCGCCGACCACGCCGTAATCCTTCCGCACGATCGGGATGGTCGTGCATTTGAACCGCCGCGACCCGATGTTGAGCTCATAATTGAGCTTGTCCTGTTTCAAATTCACGCGCCGCATCAGATCTACCAGCAACGTCGTCGTTCCCATGCCGACGACGCGGCCGGTGACGTCGCCGCTCTCGATGGTGGTGATCGAATGCGTCGGGTTGGAGAGGTCGTGGATCAGTACCTCGATCCCCATGTTCGGGAACGTGCGCCCGATCAGCCGCGCGATGGCGTGATAGTTCTCCAGGAACTCCTGCGTGTCATCCGTCACCTTGGACGCCTGGTATTTCGCGCGCAGCTTTTCATAGGTCGCGCGGTCGGGCTCGCTCAGCTGGCTGCGCACATCGTTCTGGTCACCGATGAAGATGAGCTGCCGGGCCGCGCGCGCGTCGCGGTTGCGCAGGAAATTGTGCATGCCCAGCCGGAAGTCCTTCAGGCTGAACTCCGCGAATCGCTCCGCCGTGGCTGTGTAGGGATAGAAATCGTATTCGGTGAGCGCCCGGCCCTCGAGCTTCTTGCGCTCGCGCCAGAGGCCGACCACGAACCCCGCCGCCAGAAAAAGGGCCGAAGTGATGATGTTCTGCGCCAATCCGCCGAACCAGTCCGCGCCGATCATGGGTCGATCCCCAACGGTTTCCCGCATCCAGTTTAGGCGCTTTTGCCGGGTTTGCACGGGGCTCCGGCTGCGCTATGAACCGCCCGTCTGTCACGGATCGCATCCATGGAACATCGGCTGGTCACGGTTTTCGGCGGTTCCGGCTTTGTCGGCCGCAACACGGTGCGGGCGCTGGCCAATGCCGGGTGGCGCATCCGCGTGGCGGTGCGCAAGCCCTACAACGCCAACTTCCTCCCCCCGATGGGTACGGTCGGCCAGATCCAGCTGTTCAAATGCGACGTCCATGACAAGGACCAAATCGCGGCGGCGCTCAAAGGCGCGAGCGCCGCGATCAACCTGACCGGCGTGCTGAGCCAGCGTGGCGAACAGAGTTTCACGGCCATCCACGTCGACGCGGCGCGCGACATCGCCGCAGCCGCGCGCGACGCCGGCATCGGCACCCTCGTCCACATGTCGGCGATCGGCGCCGACCCGGAGTCGAAATCGAAATACGCCGGGACCAAAGGCGAAGGCGAGCGCGCGGTGCGCGAGGCGTTCCCCGACGTGGCGATCCTGCGCAGCTCCATCGTGTTCGGCCCGGAAGACAAGTTCTTCAACAAATTCGCGAGCCTCGCGCGCTTCCTGCCGATGCTTCCGCTGATCGGTGGCGGGCATACGAAATTCCAGCCTGTATTCGTGGGCGATGTCGCGAAAGCCATTCTGCGCTGCGCCGATGACACCGCGACGCGCGGCGAGACCTATGAACTCGGCGGACCGAAGGTCTACAGCTTCAAGGAATTGATGCAGATCATACTGCGCGAGACCGGGCGCAAGCGTCTGCTCGTGCCGATCCCGTTCTTCGCTGCGAATATCAAGGCGTTCTTCCTGCAGATGCCGGCGATGATCCTGCCCGTCGATCCGCTGCTGACGATGGATCAGGTGACGCTTCTCAAGAGCGACAATGTCGTAAGCGCAGGCGCGCCGGGCTTAAGCGATCTCGGCATCGCGCCGGAGTCGCTCGAAAGCGTGCTGCCGACCTATCTCTGGCGCTTCCGCGCCAAGGGCCAGTTCGAGGGGACTACACCCTACCCAGAGTCAGCGCTGCAATAAGCATTATCGCGAAATATCGATGCCGTAGTTGGCGGCCACGATAAATGCAATAAGCGCGAGACCTGCCGCCAGGCGATACCAGCCGAAGGGCTTCAGGCCATAACGGCCGATGAAGGCGATGAACGTCTTCACGACGATATAGCCGACGATGAACGACACGACGAAACCGACGGCGATCAGCTGCATGTTCGCGGCGGTCAGCGCGGAATGTTTCTTGTAGAGTTCGAACACCGACGCGCCGAGCATTGTCGGCAGCGCGAGATAGAACGTGAAGGCGGCGGCGGCCTTGCGCTCCACGCCCAGCAACTCGCCGCCAAGGATAGTAGCGCCGGAGCGCGACACGCCGGGGATCAGCGACACGCACTGGCAAAGCCCGATCTGGAATGCTTTCGACAGCGGCAGCGTGTCGGGATCGGTATAGCGCGGCGCCGGCGCGATACGCTCGAACGCCAGGATCAGCAGGCCGCCCACGATCCAGGTCGTCGCGATCACCGGCATCGCGCGCACGGGATCGAGCAGCACGTTGTTGATGATCTTGATCACCAGCACACCGAGGATTGCCGATGGCAGGAATGCGACGATCACCGCCAGCGAGAAATGCCGCGCCTTGGCATCGCCGGTAAACAGGCCGGCGATGATCTCCCAAATCTTGCGCCAATAGACCGCAGCAACCGCGAGCACCGCACCAAGCTGGATCACGACCGTGAACGCTTCCCACTGATCCTCGTCGAGACCGAGGAAGTTTTCCGTCACCAGCAGATGCGCGGTGGACGACACCGGCAGGAACTCGGTGAGCCCCTCGACAATGCCCAGCCAGATCGCGTTCAGAAAATCGGTCATGCATCACATCCGGTGAATCGCGCGCCACCTTATCCGGTTGCAGACCCGCCGGTAATGCGCAGCTGCAACACGTGCGCCCGGAGCGCATTTGTCGCATCGCTCCGGGGCCATTCCATCATAGGTATACGTCTTGCGACGCACGCAAGAATGCGCGCCGCCGGAGGCATGATGGACACGATCGTCTACACCTGCCCGATGCATCCGCAGATACGCCGCGACCGGCCCGGCGCCTGTCCGATCTGCGGCATGGCGCTCGAACCGCTCGATCCCGCGGCGCAGGATCTGAGCGAATACCGCAACATGCGGCGCCGGTTCTGGATTTCGCTGGGCTTGAGCCTGCCCGTTTTCCTGCTCGCGATGGGCGGAGATATGGGGCTGTTCGACCCCGTGCTTTCGCCGCGCCTTCGGGAATGGATCGAGGCCGCGTTGTCGGCGCCGGTGGTGTTCTGGGCGGCGGCCCCGTTCTTCGCGCGCGGCTGGAAGGGTGCCGTTACCGGGCATGCCAATATGTTCACGCTGATCGGGCTCGGCGTCGGCGTCGCGTTCGCCTACAGCGCTGCAGCACTGCTTCTGCCGGGGATCGTGCCGGCAGCGTTTCGGGGCATGAACGGGATACCGCCCGTCTATTTCGAAGCCGCTGCGGTGATCGTGACTCTGGTGCTGCTCGGCCAAGTGCTCGAACTGCGCGCGCGGGCCAACACCGGGGCCGCGGTGCGCGCGCTGCTCGATCTGTCGCCCAAGATCGTACGGCGGCGCACGGCCAAGGGCGTGGAGAACGTACCGCTCTCTTCCGTGGCCGTCGGCGATACATTGGAGATCGCACCCGGCGAGGCGGTGCCGACCGACGGCGTCGTGATCGCGGGCGAAAGCGCCGTCGATGAATCCATGCTGACCGGGGAACCGTTTCCCGTGTCCAAACGGACCGGAGACAAAGTAACCGGCGGCACGCTGAACGGCGACGGCGCGCTGACGATGCGCGCAGAACGGATCGGCACCGAGACCATGCTCTCCCGCATCGTCGCGCTCGTGAGCGAAGCGCAGCGCAGCCGCGCGCCGGCGCAATCGCTGGCCGACGCCGTGGCCGCGTGGTTCGTGTCCGCCGTCGTGCTTGCAGCAGTCGCCGCGTTCGCAGCCTGGTACGTGTTCGGCCCGGCGCCCGCGTTCAACCATGCGCTTGTGGCCAGCGTCGGCGTCCTCATCATCGCCTGTCCCTGCGCACTCGGTCTCGCGACACCGATGTCGGTAATGGTCGCCGTCGGCAAGGGCGCGCAGGCGGGCGTGCTGGTGCGCAATGCGGCGTCGCTCGAACGGCTCGCGGCGGCGGACACGCTGGTCATCGACAAGACCGGAACGGTGACGGAGGGGAAACCGAAACTCACCGCCATACGCGCGGAGGCGGGACGGAACGATGACGTGCTGGCGCTCGCCGCCGCGCTCGAAAGCAGGAGCGCGCATCCCCTCGCGCATGCCATCGTCACTGCAGCGCAGGAAAAATCGTTGGCGCTGCCGCAGGTCGACGATTTCGTCAGCGTCACCGGGCAGGGACTCAAGGGCACAGTCGCAGGCGCGCCGGTGCTCATCGGGCGTGCCGAGATGATGGCGGCGCAGGGCATCGATACCCACGCGTTCCACAAAGACGCCGAAGATTTGCGCGCGCAAGGCGCGACGGTGATGTTCATCGCACGCGACGGCCAGGCCATCGGCATCGTCGCCGTGAAGGATCCACTCAAGCCCAACGCGCGCGACATGCTTGCGAAGCTGCGCGCCGGCGGACTTGCGATCACCATGGCGACAGGCGACGCGGAAGCGACGGCAAAAGCCGTGGCGCGCGAAGCGGGACTGGACAACGTCGCCGCCGGCATGACGCCGCAGAGCAAGGCCGCTCTCGTGAACGACTTCAAGCGTCAGGGCCATATCGTCGCGTTCGCGGGCGATGGCGTGAACGATGCGCCGGCACTCGCGGCGGCCGATGTCTCCATCGCCATGGGCACGGGCTCGGATGCCGCCATCGAGACCGCCGGGCTGACCCTTCTGAAAGGCGATCTCGGCGCATTGCTGCGCGCGCGCAACCTTGCGCGGGCGGCGGCCGGGAATATGGAACAGAACCTGTTCTTCGCGTTCGCCTACAACGCGCTCGGCATCCCGCTGGCGGCGGGCGCGCTCTATCCCTTCACGGGCTGGCTGCTCTCGCCCATGATTGCCGCTGCCGCCATGAGCCTCAGTTCGGTTTCGGTGATCGGCAACGCGCTCAGGCTTCGCGGCGCGCGACTTTGATATAACATCCCCGTGTTTGGGGACTGTTCCATCGATGTATCGAAGGCTTGTCGCATCCTGGCACTGGCTATGGCATGGCACGCGCGGACGCACGCCGTGGGTGCGGCGCGTGCTGGCGGTGCTGTTCTTCTTCCTGCTGCCCGCGCCGGTTCTGTTGCTGCTGATCTTCCGCTTCGTGCCGATCCCCGGCACGCCGGAGATGCTGCTCGATCTCGTGACGTTCCAGCCGGTGCAGTATTCCTGGCGCGGCTATGACGAGATCGCGCCTGCCCTGCCCCTCGCGGTGATCGGCGCGGAAGACCAGAATTTCTGCTCGCATCACGGCTTCGACTGGAAGGGCATCGACAAGGCGATGGAAGAGCATCAGCGCCATCCGAACAAACCGCTACGCGGCGCGAGCACGATCAGCCAGCAGACCGCGCGCACTTTGTTTCTCGTCTCGACGCGAAGCTGGATCCGCAAAGGCGTCGAGGCTTACCTCACCGTGCTGATCGAGGGCCTGTGGCCCAAGAAGCGCATCCTCACCGCCTATCTCAATCTGGTGAATTGGGGCCATGGCAATTATGGCGCCGAGGCCGCATCCGAGGCATATTTCAAGACCGACGCGGCGCATCTCTCGCGTTCGCAGGCCGCGCGGCTCGCGGCGATATTGCCCAATCCCGACCACTGGCGCGCCGACCATCCGGGACGCTACGTTGCCGGCCGCTCGAAACATCTGCGTGGACAGGAAAACGTCGTCGCGTATGACGGTCTGGATTGGTGCGTGAAGTAGTGTCCAGACAAGCTCACCCTTCGACAGGCTCAGGGTGAGGGCCAACACGAACCCTCATGCTGAGCTTGTCGAAGCATGAGTTTCAAAGAGTACCGGGTGGAATGACATGAATTCTTCGGATGTCGTGATCATTGGCGGCGGCCACAACGGGCTTGTGTGTGCGTTCTATCTAGCGCGCGCAGGGATGAAGGTGACTGTGCTGGAGCGCCGCGGCGTCGTCGGCGGCGCGGCGGTGACGGAAGAATTTCATCCCGGTTTCAAGAATTCGGTCGCGAGCTACACCGTTTCCCTCCTCAATCCCAAGATCATCGCGGACATGAATTTGGCCGGTAACGGTCTGCGCGTGGTCGAGCGCAAGATGCAGAACTTCCTGCCATTGAACGATCGCGATTATCTGGAGACCGGCGGTGGACGCACCAGGGAAAGCGTCGCCAAGTTCTCCAACAGCGATGCCGAGATGCTGGAGCCCTATGGCAAACGGCTGGAGGAGATCGCGGACATCCTGCGCGGGATGATGTTGCAAACGCCGCCGAACGTGACCGACGGCGGCTGGTTCTCCGCGATCCCGGAGATGATCAAGGCCGGGCTTCAGGGCAAGGCGTTCACGAATTTGAGCATGCCGGCGCGGCGCGATCTGCTGGCGCTGTTCGCGCAATCGGCCGGCGACTATCTCGACGGCTGGTTCGAGAGCACGC
>CAZCJI010000153.1:0-7337 GCA_964498625.1 uncultured Rhizobium sp. | reverse complement strand
ACCAGCGTGGAGCCGGCACGCGGCATGCCCATAACGAAGATCGGGGTGGTGTTGGCCTGGTCTGACGAAACTACTGCCCGAGCGGCAATCGCATCGGCGGTAAACACGCGCCGCATGCGATTCAGGCGCTCGGCGAATGTGGAGGGATCGTGGGCCTGAGAGGCCCCCTCCACGAGTTCTCGACTCACCTTGGCGGCGAATTTGTAGGCTTCAAAGCTCGCCTCGTAATCGCCCATACCTTCCAGCGTTTGAGCCAGTGCGTAGGCCATGGCCCTGCGCGCGGTTATCATCGGAACGCCGGCGGCCAGTCGTCGCCGCATCTGGACGACATCGTCTCTGGTGAGGTGGTTGGCCCTGAGTTCATTCAGGCCGCTGTAAGCCATGCCTGCGTTCGGGTAGTGGGTCAGCAAGGTCCGGTACGTTCGCGCCGCTTCGTCGCGGTTGCCCAGGCTTTTCATCAGCAACGCGTAAGATCGCAGCAGCCCAGGATGCTTGGGGCTTTCCCGCAGTAACTCATCGTAGAGCTTCTTTGCTTCATCAAAACGTTCGATCTGGACCGCGGAATCCGCCCGGAGCAGCCGGTATTCGAAATTGTCCGGCGCAACGGCCAGCAGATGCTCGCATTCACGATACGCGGCCATGAAGTCGCGCCGTTCCGCCAGTACGCTGGCATGGGCAGCCCGCGCGCCAAGATAGGCTGGCGATAGTTCCAGCGCGCGTAGAAGCAGGTTCCCGGCCTTTATGTTGTCGTCAGCCCAGTTCTCTTCATCGGCCAGATACCGTAATGCCGCCACGTCCAACGGGCGTTCCGCAAGCCTGTCGCGCAGCCAGTCGGCGCGCTGATCTTCCGGAATCGCCAGGAGTTGATCTTGCAGTTTCCCGTCCAGAAGCCGCAGCTCCTCCGCATCCTGCTCGCCTTGCGCCGGCGGCCATGCATTGGAAGGCGCGGCGGCGGCACGCGCTTCGGCCTCGGCGGCCTCCGCGTCACGAGCGGCATGGCGCAGCAGGGCGGCATAGTCCCGCCACGCATTCGCATGATCGGGAGCCAGCTGCGTGACATTCTGCATGATCCGGAGCGCGTTCTGATACCGGCCGACAACCATTATTGTGCGACCGCGCTCATAAATAAACGCAATTTGGGCGGGCGTTTTCGTGAACTGGCTGACGGAATTTGCGCCTGCCGCCATTCGCCAGGCGCGCAGCGATTGGGTCAGATCGGCGGTCGCGGATGGATTGGTCTTCTGGTCCGTCTCTTCAGTCACCGTTCTCTGAACCCGTCTCGCGTTATTCGCCCTGCAGCAGGATCGCCTGCAGCTGGCAGAGACGGATCAAAACACCACTCCGCCCGCTATCCAACCCGGTGCGCTATTTGGCTGGAGGCTCGATAATCTTCCACTCAAATTCGGCCACACGCTCGGGCTTCTGCGTCAGCTTCAGCTTGCCTTCGACTTTCACTGTTTGACCAGGAAATACCTTGTCGTATGCCTGCTGCATGCCGGTGATGGCATCGCTGATCGAACCCTCTCGAACGCGTTCGCCCGGTTTCAGGTCAATGACCTTTTCCAGTTGTTCATTGGTCAGCAATTTGTTGCCCGAGAAGGTCTGGCCACCGAATTTCCAGTACCCCTGATACGGAAGCCGGCTGAACGCATCGACGTGCTGGATGTCCCAGACAACCCAAACACAATGATCGGGCCCTTCACGCTGCACAAGACCGGTGGTGACCTCGACGAAATGCACATGCTGCGCGGTCAGCGCGGCCTTGATCTTGGCTGTGTCGGCCTTGACTTGCGCATCGTTGATCGGATCGCCCTGATGCTCCGGCAATGTCGCAATCAGCGCATCCTCGTCAATGTGTTTAGATCCGTCGAGCGAAAAACCGATCAGATGAAACGACTCGCCGGGCTTCAAAGGCGGGAAATCCTTGGCGTCGTCGTCGTCATCGGAATCCTTCGTGCCGCTTTTGCCCTTTGCGGAAGCCCCGCCGGCAGCATTGTTGGAGGCCTTGACGCCCGATGCCGGTTCGGCCGGCGCATTGTCGGGCAACGGCGCACACACTTTCGCAAAATCTTTCGGCGCGGTGGCCGCCTGCGACGGCATTGCCAGCGCAACGCCTGCAATTAAAAGGCCCGCGAGGATACAGCTACGTGTTTGCGAGATCACCGAGCGATTCCTTCAATTCACCCAGCCAGGGTTCGAAATTCTTCCATTGTTCCAGCGCGCCGCGATAAATCGGCTTGCGTACTTGTTCTGCAGAAGGCGTCAGCACGGCGCGGTCGGTTTCCCAATAACGCAGACAGTGCTCGTCGAAAGGCAATCCGCAATAGTCCAGCATGCGGCGAATCTCCGCCTCGGTATTGTCGACCAACTCTTCATAGCGGACGAGCAGCACGCGCCCGGGCATGATCGTGTTCAGATAATCCATATAGCCGACATAGTTGCGGTAATACCGGCCCAGATGTTTCAGATCGAAGGAGAAGGACGCGTCCCACGGCAGCATCTGCTTGTACATCGCGAAGCCGGCCGCCATCGGCGCCCGCCGGATATCGATGAACTTCGCCTGTGGCAGAGCGAGCGCCAGGAACGGAATCTCGACCCAGTTCCAGGGACGCTTGTCGATCACGTAGGGCAGCGTGGTGTGGCGGAACACTGCCATGTTGCGCAAAACATCTTCGCCAAGCGCATGCAGCTCTTCGCGGCTATAGTCGGCCACCCGTTCCGGATACACATCGGGATCGACAAGCAGGCGGCTATGGGAAATACCCCTTGTTACGGCACCTACCGCCGGCAGCTCTCGCGTGCCCTCAACCTGGGCGTGGCTGGCGAGAATCTGCTCCGTAAGCGTGGAGCCTGCGCGCGGCATCCCCAGAATAAAGATTGGCGTCGTTTCTGGATTGGTCGGTGGCTCTTCAATACGCGCACTTATCATGCTTGCGGTAAAGGTGCGCCGCATGCGGGCCAGTCGCGACTCGAACTTTTCGGGATCGTGCACGTTGTCGTTGCCCGCCACCTCTTCCCTGCAGACCTTGGCGGCAAACGCGTAGGCCTCGGCGGCGCCTTCATATTCCTTCATGCGCTCCAGCGTCTGCGCCAGCGCATAGGCCATGCACTTCCGGCTGATGATATCGGGGATGCCGGCGGCCAGGTGCCGCATCATGTCGGCGACATCATCCTTGGTCAGACGATCCGACCGCAGATCCGACAGCCCGAGATAGGCCGGTCCGCTGTTTGGCGCGATGCGAAGAACCGAGCGGAAGACGCGCTCCGCCTCCTCGCGCCGGCCGAGTGTTTTCATCGCGGAAGCATATCCATTGAGAGCGCCAATGTGCTTGGGATCGTCCTTCAGAAGGCTTTCAAACAGCGCGACCCCCTCGTCAAACTGTTCCAGCAAAATCGAGGCCTCGGCCCGTATCAGACGGAGTTCGAAACTGCGGGGCTTTTCGGCCAATAGAATTGTGGTCTCGCGATAGGCACTGATCTGATCGCGCAGCTTCATCAGCAGCCGGACATAGTCCTCGCGCACATCGATGTAAGTGGGCGATAGCTCCAGCGCGCGCTCCAGCACCGTCCGCGCGGTGAGCATGTCGTCCGCCTGGACCTCCTGGTCCGCCAGGTACCGCAATGCGGCAACATCCAGCGGATTGGCGAATAAATGTTCTCGCAGCCAGGTCAGACGCTCCTCGCCAGGGATGTTCTCCACGCGGTCGTGCATCTTCTGATCGAGCCGCGCCAGCTTGTCGGTCGCCTGCTCACCGATGGCAACGGGCCACGCATCTGCCGGAGCTTCGGCCGCGCGCGCGTCGGCCTCGCGCGCCTCTGCATCCTTTCCGGCCAACCGTAGCAAGACCGCATAGTCGCGCCATGCAGCGGCATGGCGGGGTGCCAGCGTCGTCACTTCCCGTATTGTTTCGAGGGCCAACTCGTGGAAGCTCATGGCTGCACTGGTACGCCCGAGTTCGTACAGATCGGAGATTTCTTTCCGCGTTGTTCTGACCGGTGGGGCGGGCTCAATGGTTTGGGGACGAATCCGGTCCAGCAGATCGTCCTCAGCTGCGATGGGCCGCGCCCGCATCACGGCGAATGGCATGACCATGGCTGGCGGTCGCGTCTGATTCGTCACGTCTCTATGTCTCCCACCGGGCGGGCTGAAAGGTCCGCGACAACGAACACCGAAGCCTGTTTTCCGGTTACAGCCAAATCATGCGGCACACCGGTCGGGTCTGCAGAGCGGCACTTGTTATATAGCGAAGAATAATCGGGTTCAGCAAGGATAACCGGGGATAACCGCCGGCCTGCTCAAGGTTAACGGCCCTCAAAGCGTCGTCCGAGTTCTTGAGCCGGCCGGCATAAGAGCTTTCTAGACGTCAAAAAAAATGTCGGCGGCCCATGGGAGCCGCCGACATCGCACTGGTTAGAAAACCGGTTGCGAACTACTCGATGAAGACGTTGACGTCGAGGTTCAGTGTGCCGACGTACTTCGCGCCACCGTTCTTGAACTTGCCGGTCAGCGTCGAAACGAAGGTGTCCGTTTCGCCGGACTTGCCCGACTTGTTCGACCACGTATCACCGGTGAAGACGGTCGGGCCGCTGGCGCAGCCTTCAGAGTACGTCTCGGTTGCGGTGCCGATCTTTGCGTAGACCGACTTCTTCGGCGCCTTGATCTTCTCCTTCGGCGTTGAGCACAGTGTGCCGCTGCTGTTCCACTTATAATACGTGTAGATCAGGTGCGTGTTCTTCGCTGCGGAAGCCGGCTGGTAAGAGTAGACACCGAACGTATAGGTGATGTGCGTCGCCTTCTGGTTGCCCATCTTGGTCTTGTTGGTGACGTGACCGAGCCCGGCATGCAGCGCCTGAACGTGAGGCACGTGGAGCTGCTTGTGGGCCATTGCAGGAGCAGCGGACAGCGCCGCAACCGCAACACCACCGAGCAGAGTTTTGGAAAGGTTGTTCATTGGGACTCCCCTTGAGTTGAAACATGAGCGTTTCGACGAATTCACAACCGCCGATTGGCTCCGGCCCCCTAGTGGGCCATGGAATGTCAGCTAACCCGAAATTAATCTCCTAGGCAAGGCCCAAAACGGCGTGATTTTTTCCGCAATTTTCCTGTCTTATCCGCGCGTTCTGATCGCGTAGCTTGCCCAGCCAGCGAACGCCGTAAGAAATATTCCCCAGCCCGTATCCATGAGCGCAAGACGAATCGTCCATGCCTTGATCGTCGCAAAATTCGTGACGTCGTAAGTTCCGTAAGCGAAGAGCCCCAACAGCGCACCGCAAGCGACCGCCGCCCACGCAGATTGCGATTGCAGCGCAGGTTTCGTCGCGAAGATCAGGATTCCGGCCGCGTAAGCGAGATAAAACAACACGATGGCGGCCCAACGCGGATCGTCAAGAAGAATGGCGCCAAGAGTTGGGCGGAACACAGCGTGCGCGAAATAGCTGAGCCATAACGCATCGCCGACGACCAGAACTATCAGTGCCGCGATGTAACGGACGACCCAACCCATTTCGTCCTCGTCAATATTGCATGCCGAACAAAGACTGTAGAAGCCGCGCGGGTCTGTGTTTGAGACGCATCGGCACTTCGGAACTGATCAGGCAAAGACAGCCACCCTCGGTCATCGCCCTGGGCGCGTGTTCGATTGTCTCGTCGGTCTGCGCAAAATCGCCGGCATCGAATCGCCCGGTCGAGTCGGCGAAGGCGCCGTCGAGAACATGGGTGAACTCCAGTCCGCCATGCGTGTGCAATGAGAGCATCGTGTTGCGGCGCGCGAAGACGAGATAGGTCAGCGGCAAAGACTCCACAGGCGCAAACCATATATTCGGTGTGGCCCAGCGACGTGCGCCAATCCGGTGGCGGGCCAACGGCGCGGGGACATCATATCGCTGCATGAAGCCTGGACGCCTCGGCGTATCCCGTGCCTCTTTCTCATCCAGCCGCGCGAGGGTCTTGGCCAAAGCACCCTCGCCCAGCGCGACAGGTTCCACAGATTCCAGCATCGCGCCGGCCGCGCTCTCCCAAAGGCCAGCCTCACTGCGACAGACCGTGCAGCCCGATACGTGACAGGCGACAATGAGCGCCGGACCGTTTGAAAGCGCACCGCGTGCGTAGTCCGAAAGAAGCTCGGCGGACGGATGGCGGCGGATCATTGAAGATCCTCCACCAGCGCGCGCAGCTTGCTCATCGCCAGCCGAACGCGGGATTTCACCGTGCCGAGCGGAATACCGAGAGCCTGCGCGATTTCGCTCTGCGGACGATCCTCGAAGAACGACAAACGGATCACCAAAGCCTGCTCAGCTGAAATTTTTGCGAGCGCGTCGCGGACACGGGTTTCGCGCTCCGCGTTGAGCAAGTGATCGCTCGGCATCGGCTCGGGATCGTGCTCGAGCGCTTCGGCCAGAACGTTCGGGTCGCGCTCGCGGCGATGAAGGTCCGTGCGCAGATTGCGCGCGACGGTGAATATCCATGTCGAAGCCGAGGCGCGCGCGGGATCGAAATAGTCGGCCTTGTTCCAAACCGTCAGCATCGTGTCCTGCGCCAAATCCTCGGCGGTCCCCGATGGCACGCCCAGCCTCAGGAAATAGCCCTTCAGACGTGGCGCAAAATATTCGAACAGCGCCACGAACGCCTCGCGATCTCGCGTACGCGCGATGGTCACCACGCACGCGGACCAATCCTTCACGGCGAAATCACCCCATTTCCCAACTGCACCGGACCATCCATGCGCCGCCGAAGGCCCTGGTCGCGTCGCAAACATCTTACGGTGGGGGCTCATGGCTATATCCTACGGCCATCAGCCGCGATCGGATCAATGTTCCCCACTTTGGCCAAGATAACAGAGGGTTAGCGGCACCACTACCGGTTGGTCCGACTGATCCGCGGAACCGCCTGGGCCGTAAAGAGGTAATGAAAAAAATTGCAGTCATCGGAACCGGTATTTCGGGGCTTTCCGCAGCCTATTTTCTGAACCGCGCCCACGACGTGACGGTTTACGAGAAACAGACGCGGCCAGGCGGTCATAGTCGCACGATCGATGTTGACTATGGCGACCGCACCATCTCCGTGGACACAGGCTTCATCGTCTTCAACCGGCGCAACTATCCCAATCTAACAGCGCTGTTTCGAATCCTCGACGTACCGGTCAAGAACAGCGACATGAGCTTTGCGTTGACCGTCGCGGACGGATGGCTGGAATGGGGCGCCAAGAATCTCAGGGCGATCCTCGGACAGCCCAGCAATGTCTTTCGTCCGAGATTTCTTCGGCTATTCGCCGATGTGGTGCGATTCAATAACGGCGCCCTCGCCGAGGCCGCGCGTTTTCCGCACCTCACCGTCGGCG
>CAZCJI010000152.1:0-7433 GCA_964498625.1 uncultured Rhizobium sp. | reverse complement strand
TCGAGAAAGACTCCTCGGTGAACGAGGAGATCGACCGCATGCGCCATTCGGCGACACGTGCGATTCTGGAGCGCGACGACGTCATCATCGTGGCGAGCGTGTCGTGCATCTACGGTATCGGCGCCGTCGAGACCTATTCCGGCACCGCGGTGTCGATGCAGCGTGGCCATAAAGTCGACCGGCAGGCGGCGATCCAGAATCTCGTCGCGCTGCAATACCGCCGCAACGACGACAATTTCACCCGCGGCGCGTTCCGGGTGCGCGGCGATGTGATCGACATCTTCCCCGCGCATCTCGAAGACCGCGCCTGGCGCGTGGAACTGTTCGGCGATGTCGTGGATTCGATCGTCGAGTTCGATCCGCTGACCGGCAAGAAGATGGGAATGCTGGATTCGATCAAGGTCTACGCAAACTCACACTACGTCACGCCACGCCCGACGCTGCAGCAGGCGATCAAGGGCATCAAGGAAGAGCTGCGGCTGCGCCTCGACGATTTCCGCAAAAACGGGAAGCTGCTCGAAGCGCAGCGCCTGGAGCAGCGCACCCAGTTCGACATGGAGATGATCGAGGCCACGGGTTCGTGCGCCGGCATCGAGAACTATTCGCGCTGGCTGACGGGCCGCAAACCCGGCGAGCCGCCGCCCACATTGTTCGAATATCTGCCCGAGGACGCGCTGGTGTTCGCCGACGAAAGCCATGTCAGCGTGCCGCAGATCGGCGGCATGTATCGCGGCGACTATCGTCGCAAGGCGACGCTCTCCGAATACGGATTCCGTCTGCCGAGCTGTATCGACAACCGCCCACTCAAATTCGAGGAGTGGGACGCGATGCGGCCACAGACCGTCTACGTCTCTGCCACGCCGGGACCGTGGGAGATGGAGCGCACCGATGGCGTGTTCGCCGAACAGGTCATCCGCCCCACTGGTCTGATCGATCCGCCGGTGGAGATTCGCCCCGTTGAAAGCCAGGTGGACGATCTGATTTCGGAATGCCGCGATATCGCCAAGCGCGGCTATCGCGCGCTGGTCACGACGCTCACCAAGAAGATGGCGGAAGACCTCACCGAATACATGCACGAACAGGGCATCCGCGTGCGCTATATGCATAGCGATGTCGAGACGCTGGAGCGCATCGAGATCATCCGCGATCTGCGGCTTGGCGCGTTCGATGTGCTGATCGGAATCAACCTGCTGCGCGAGGGTCTCGACATTCCGGAATGCGCGCTGGTGGCAATCCTCGACGCCGACAAGGAAGGCTTCCTGCGCAGCGAGACGAGTTTGATACAGACCATCGGCCGCGCCGCGCGCAACGTCGATGGCAAAGTGATCCTCTATGCCGATCACATCACCGGCTCGATGGAGCGCGCGATGGCGGAGACCACGCGCCGCCGCGAGAAGCAGAAGGCCTACAACGAAGCCAACGGCATCACGCCGCAAAGCGTGAAGAAGAACATCGCCGACATCATGGGTTCGATGTACGAGCGCGATCACGTGATGGTCGATACCGGTCTTGCCGAGGAAGGCCGTGAGTACATCGGCCACAACATGAAGGCGCATATCGCCGATCTGGAAAAGCGCATGCGTGTCGCCGCCGGCGATCTGGAGTTCGAGGAAGCCGGCCGCCTGCGCGACGAGATCAAGCGGCTTCAGGCGGTCGAACTCACCATCGCCGACGATCCGTTCGCGCGGCAGAGCGAAGTCGATCGCGCGGTGGACGACGCGTTCCTCTCGGCGGTGCGCGACGGCGCGGAAGACAAAGCCTCGCCGTCACGCGGGCCGAAACACCAGAAAACGTCGCGCGGAAAAATGCGCCGCGCCCCGCGTCCGAATGCGCCCAAGACGTTCGGGAGCAGAGCGCGCTAGCCCGCCGCCGACCACATGAACATCGCGCGCATTTACAGGACTGTTTCTTTCGGATGCTAATCCTCGCCGGAAACCGGGCGGGCCGGATCATGGCATTGGGAAAATTCACCGGCGCGGCCGTGTGCGCCGCGCTGGCGGCAGCGCTCGCCGCAGGCCCGACGGCGGCGAAGAAGGCCAAACTCCCCACGCCCGATCACATCATCATCGTGATGGAGGAGAACCACTCCTACGACGACATCATCGGCAATGGCCAGGCGCCCTATATCAACAGCCTGGCGCAATCGGGCGCGTCGTTCACCGACTCGCACGCGATCACGCATCCGAGCCAACCGAACTATCTGGAGCTGTTCAGCGGCTCGACCCAGGGCGTGACCGACGACTCCTGCCCGCACAGTTTCAGCGTGGACAATGAGGCAAGCCAGCTGATCGCCGCGGGGCTCACCTTCGTGGGCTATTCCGAAGGGCTGCCCGGCGAGGGCTCGGAGGTCTGCACCTCGGGCGAATATGCGCGCAAGCATTCGCCGTGGACGAATTTCACCAACCTGCCCAAGACCGCCAACGAGCCCTACACCGCGTTTCCCACAAAGCTCAAGAAACTGCCGACCGTGTCATGGGTGATCCCCGATCTCCTCGACGACATGCATGACGGCACGATCGCGCAAGGCGACACATGGCTGAAGAACAACATCGCGCCCTATGTGACCTGGGCGATGACGCACAACAGCCTGCTCATCGTGACGTGGGACGAGGACGACGGCTCGCAATCGAACCAGATTCCCACGATCTTCGTGGGCCCGATGGTGAAAGCCGGCCAGTACAGCGAATACATCACGCATGACAATGTGCTCGCCACCATCGAGGCGATGTATGGCCTCGCGCCCCTCGGCAACGCCGCGAAGGTCAAGCCGATCAAGGATGTGTGGCAGTAGGAAGAGCCAATCTGTCTGGCTGGCTAGTCTTCGTCGGCAAATTCAGAAATCGAGGTATCGTTTTTATCAAATGAAACAACCGACGCCGGCAGACCGATGAGCAACAATGGACACGGATTGCCGACTCCACGGGATACGCGGTCTTCCAATTTCGACCAGTGAGTAGTCGCCATACCATATTTGTCGGACACGAACTGAGATACCCAAGCATCAGCAAACGGTATCGGATCTTGGGTTCGCTCGACACGCGCTAGAATGGCCTTTCGCTGCCTAACAGTTGGAACAACTCCCAGTTCTGCTAAACGGTCAAATCCATTCACTTTGTTATCCGTCGCCCAACGACCAACGAGAGACCTCATTTCATTTTGCAGCGAAGTCCCCCGAGTAACGATAATCCCTGCCGATATAGCTCCTTCCGCGTGGAGCCGCTTAAAATTCTCAAGGTCTCTGTCAAAAAATGGGTCTTTGTTGTTCCACTCGATTTCAAGCGCGATTGTTTTCGCTTGTTCACCTTCGGGAGCTTTGAAGCTGCGCACATGATCGATTTCGTGAGAAATAGACTCCCTTTGCACGCCGTTCACGATCTTCCTAATTTCGAAATTGGTTTTTTTCCAATTCTTGGAGGCCAATCCCCTCCGTAGCCTTTGTGTCCCTTTTGTCTCGCCGCCGCCAGACCCTATGATTTCCGCAATTGGGATTGTTTGGTCAGATAGCACATCAGCCAATTCTTCAAGTGCCGATGGGAAATCCACTCCAAGAATAGCTTCCGCGTGAGCGTGATACTCTATTTGGAAGTCGCGCTTCGCGAGTTCGGCCAACTTGTTGGTGGCTTTTGAAACCATCTACTCCGCCGCAATTGCCACCGCAGCTGAATTATAGGCGTACGTTTTCCAATTCGGAGCATATCCCTCATCAGCTTGATTGCCCCATGTAGTCCAGTTGGGCCTAGTCCCTCGAGCAAAAAGCTCCAGAAAAGGTCCCTCGGAGCATGATTCAATGATCGCATATTGTTCGTCAGGTTTGCGTGAATGTTCCTGCTTTCTCGTCGCTAGCAAGTTCACTTGGCTCCGTCCGGGCGCGAGGGTTCGGATATTCTTGCCGCGCACTCCAAAGAGGATCATCTCGGTTACGTTTCGAAAATAAAACCCGACACCACGGCCGTCAGAACCGCCATCCTTCCGGACTTTGTGCCAAATCAAATTGCTTTTGTATGTAAAACCCCACGCTTGCAGCACTCGCAAACCATCTGGCATTAGCGCGTTTGGGACCCAAAGGTACAGATGCGCGCGATCGCGCGCGATCTGGGGGACAGGAAGAGCGCAAATCTCATCAACAGACATCGTCTGATATCTGCTCAAACGTTTGTGTTCCGGCGCCATCTTTCCGGTGCGATTGGTGAACCGCCAAGGCGGATCGGCTAACACCGTTCCGAAGCGCGCGCCTTGAACAAATGCTTTGAGATCCTCTGCGGCTGTCATCTTGGTTTTCGACTTCCTGTTAGTCGTCATTCCAACTCTCGCCGCTCAAAATGATTCGAACGGATAGAATGCGGACTTCACGACTGGTAATCCAATCGTTCTCATTTTGTTCCTGTTATTCATAGAATTCAAGCTTGCTGGTTTGGTTGGGGGGAAATCGTCCAATGTCCCGAGCGTTCGTAAAGGAGCCCTCTGAATCCGCGCCGCCGCCGGAGCGGATGGTGCCGGACGGGCCCAATCCTGTGACCGCGGAAGGGCTTGCGCTGATCGGGGGCCATGTCGTCCGCCCTTGGCGCTTCGGCGTCACACGCGCGCCTACAGAACGATGATCTCGTCGCAGGCGTCGCACACGACAAGCGCTTGATCGCCCGCCATTCGCCCGGTTTCGATGTGAAAGCCCTCGGTCGCGAAAACCGGCACCGGCGGCTTGCCTTCGCCCGCCAGCCTGCACCCGACGGTCCCGGCGCATTTGCAATGGGGGCAGACGACGGCAATCGCGGTCAAAGTCTCGCGCGCGAAACCGGCGGCGGCCCTTTCCCGAGCGCCGGCGTGGCCATGTCGCGGGCGATGCGCGCGGTCGTGATATCGAATGTCGCCTTCTGGCGCGCACGCTCCAGGAGCGCCTCGGCGGCGAAGCGTTCACCGTCATCCAGGCGCAACACGGCAGCGACGGGGATGCGCACCACCGCCTTCCTCCACAACCGCATGATGCGTCTCTCCGGTCTGCCGCTCAGGCGGCTTCCTCGTGCGCGCGTTCGAGAAAAGCGGTGAGCCGCGCGGGATCGACCGCCCATACCTCGCCGGCCTTGTCCTTCGGCTTGAAGAACGGGCGCGTCTCGTTCTCGCGCGGCGGTTCGGTGATGCAATATTCGCGGAACAGACGCTCGATCTCGTCCTCGAATTTCAGCGTGATCTCGTGACCGGCGCGTTCGCGGCGCATGCGCATGGCGCGCATCACCGACCAGCGGCGCAGGCCAGCCGGGTGGGCTTCGAGCACGGCGATGAGATCGTTGAGAAGCGAGCGGCCGTCACGATGGCGCATCGGGTTGCGCGCGGCGCGGGAACCCGGTTCGAATGCGTCGATGCTCATTTCGCCCCCGTCGCCGCCGCCAGGGCCTTGCGGAATCCGGTGGCCCATCGGCCGCGCGCGGGATCGCCGCGATACGGATTGAAATCGGCAACGCGGATGTCGCCGGGCTCGCCCGGCTGGTCCACCATATAGCGGTGCGCCGCGTTCCATCCTTCGGCTTCGATGCGGCTGAGCCGGAAATCGTCCGTTGAATTTATCGTCATTGTTCCTTTTCCTTCATGTGCGGCGCACGGGTCGCGTGACGAAACGGCGTGCGCTGTCGCGGCGGGATTTCGCGGACAAGCGAGAGGCCGGAGAGCCCGGCGCATTCCGCGCCCCGTCGCGCAACAACGCTTCGCTGAGTTCATCCGGATCGACGGTGCAGCATTCCACCGCGCCATCGACGCGCACGCGCATGACGGTGGACACGCGGCGCCAGGCAAGCGTCAGCGATGTATCGAGACGCTCTTCCTCGGTGTCGATCACGTAATCGCCGGCCGGCAAAACGTTCGCAAAACCCTGCAATACGAACGGGCGAAGGAACGTCACGGTCTTGCGCGATGTCCGCCTGGTCATCGCCACACACCGCACGCGCTTGTCATTAAGAGAGTGTGCCTTTCAAGGCGTAGGCAAAGATGTGCCGCTGCACCCCATATAGGCACGAACGCGCGGGATTGCACGGCTTATATTGCGATAAAAGCCTCGGTAATCCGCGATTTTCGCGGCCTCATTGTACTTTGAGGGTCGAGCGACTATATTTGGAGCTACGTGGTTCTACGTCCTGTCAGACGAAGCGCTTCAGTTGTTGCGACCCGCAGACAAGCGCGCCGAACCAGCCGGAAAACTTCTTAAAAAAGCTGATCGCCCGTTCTTTCACGTCCGGAACGCGCGCGTCGCACGTGCCGGCTCTCAATACTCAAGGAAATACAATGACAATCGGTACCGTAAAGTTTTTCAACTCCTCCAAAGGCTTTGGTTTCATCGCGCCGGAAGATGGCGGCAAGGACGTGTTCGTCCATGCGTCCGCGGTCGAAGCGGCGGGTCTGCGCTCGCTGGCCGAAGGCCAGAAGGTCTCGTTCGACGTCCAGCCGGATGCGCGCGGCTCCAAGGCGGCCAATCTCAAGGCTGTCTGACATTCGGATGCGGGTGGCGGATCTTCCGCCACCCGTTTTCGCATTTTTGAAAGGATTTGCAGATGGCCGATACTTCGTCGAAGGACGCCGCGCGCAAGCGGGCGCAGAACCATTTCACCGCCAGCGAACAGCGCGACAGCCTCGTCAAGCAGATGATCGAAAGCGAGCGCGCCGCGACCGAGGCGAAGAGCGCGAAATTGCGCGCGCTGCGTCTCGCCAAGGAAGAGGCCGACCGCCAGGCCGCGCTGAACGCACCGCCGCCGCCTGCGCCCGCGAAGAAAGCAAAGACCCGCCGCATTACCGTTCGATAGACGCTTCGATTTTCGCATAACGCTATCCGCCGTCGTGCGCTTGAACGCGCGCAGCACCGCTCCCACTTCAGGACGTTCACGCGGCCCGCGCATTTTGTGCGGCGCAATTGAATTGGAGATTCGAGAATCGGGAATGCGAAGGACGGAGGAGCGGGACGGGAGAAATTCGCCAAACGTGAAAACGACAGCTCCGCATCGCCCGCGCCCACAAGATGTGGTGGCGCGTTGCATAAGCCGCCGCCCGCCGGCGACATGATCCTTGTACGGATCGAATGCCGGCGGGGCCCTGCCCGGCAGAAATTGTTGAGAACGCGATTTCAAGTCTCACGATGCTGCGGTTTTGCGGCCGCGCACCACCAGATGCAGCGCAGCATGGAAAAAGGTGCAGCGCACAAGGCTTCCGTAACGTGCTTGTAAGGCCTGGGCAAATGGACTACATAGCGCCCAACGCGATGGTGTCACGTCAGTTGAAGCGCACTGTTTGAATTCCCGACCCGCCTTGTTGCGCGCCTGGACGAGACAGCTACCCTTCCGATGATCGTTCTCTGTCGCGCCGTTCGGGCATGTCGCCCGCGCGGATCACTACTAGGAAACTTTAAATGACCATCGGAACCGTAAAGTTCTTCAACACCTCCAAGGGTTTTGGTTTCA
>CAZCJI010000151.1:0-7472 GCA_964498625.1 uncultured Rhizobium sp. | reverse complement strand
AGCCGTATTCGACATAGCGCTTGAAGAAGCTCGACAAGAACGTCGTGACGAGGTGGCCCTTGTCTTCCGGAATGAACCGGTTGCGATCCAACCGGACATAGGCGCGGTCGCGCAATGTCGAAAGGATCGAGGCATAGGTCGAGGGTCGGCCGATACCGAGTTCTTCCAGCTTGCGCACTAGGCTGGCTTCGGAATAGCGCGGCGGCGGCTCGGTGAAGTGCTGCTCGGGTATGACTTTCTCGACCACCGTTGCATCGCCCTGCTTGACGCGCGGCAGCTTGGAGCCGTCCTCGTCGGACTCGTCATCCTTGCCTTCCTGGTAAAGCGTCAGGAAGCCGTCGAACAATGTCACCGTGCCGGTGGCACGGAATCCGACCTGCTTGTCGTCCGACAGAACATCGACCGTCGTGCGCTCGAGTTCGGCGCTTTCCATCTGGCTGGCGACGGCGCGCTTCCAGATCAAATCGTAGAGCTTCGCCTGGTCGCTATCGAGCGCGCCGGTGATTTCGTCCGGGATGCGGTCGAAGCTCGTTGGGCGGATGGCCTCATGCGCTTCCTGTGCGTTCTTCGCCTTGCTGGTGTAGACGCGCGGCGCGTTCGGCACATAACGGTCGCCATAGCGTTTGCCGATCATGCCACGCGCTTCGGTGATCGCTTCCGGCACCATCGTGATGCCGTCGGTGCGCATATAAGTGATGAGGCCGACCGTATCGCCGCCGATGCTGACGCCTTCGTAGAGCGATTGCGCGATCTGCATCGTGCGCTTCGCGGCAAAGCCGAGCTTGCGCGAGGCTTCCTGTTGCAGTGAGGAGGTGATGAATGGCGGCGACGGGTTACGCTTGACCGGCTTGCTCTCGACGCTGTCGATCTTGAACTTGCGGGCGTTGATCGCGGCAACGGCGTGGTCTGCGTCGGCCTGGTTCTTGAGCGAGAGCTTGTCGACCTTCTGGCCGTCGAGATGCGTGAGGCGTGCGGAGAAGTTTCCAGCAGCGGCACTCAGATCGGCGTCGATGGACCAGTACTCTTCCGCCTTGAACGCTTCGATCTCCTGCTCGCGCTCGACAACGAGGCGTAGCGCGACAGACTGGACGCGTCCGGCCGACCGTGCGCCCGGCAGCTTGCGCCACAGGACCGGCGACAGCGTGAATCCGACGAGGTAGTCGAGCGCGCGACGGGCCAGATAGGCATCGACCAGCTCTTCGTTGATCTCGCGGGGGTGTTGAATCGCCTCGAGCAGGGCGTTCTTGGTCACCGCGTTGAACACGACGCGTTCGATCTTCTTGCCTTTGAGCGCATGCTTCTCGTTGAGAACCTGGAGCACATGCCAGGAGATCGCTTCGCCCTCGCGATCGGGGTCGGTGGCGAGGATCAGCTTGTCGGCCTTTTTGACGGCTTCGGCGATATCCTTGATGCGCTTCTGTGCGCGGTCATCGACTTCCCAGATCATGGAGAAATCGTCGTCCGGCTTTACCGACCCGTCCTTGGACGGCAGGTCTCGGATGTGGCCGAAGCTGGCCATGACCTGATAATCCGGCCCCAGATACTTGCTGATGGCTTTGATCTTGCCGGGGGATTCAACGATAAGAACGTTCATGTGAAACAAAATTACTCAGGAATCCGGGCGCGCACGGTACCCTTAAAGCCGAAACACGCCGATTTTTGCTGGGGTGGCTCTTGGGCGGGCGGGACACTGATCGAAGCGAGCAAGCTGTGTCAACGCATCGCAACCGCGGAACCTATTCTTTAAGTTGCATTGGGATTGGTATTCGTCCAAATATGTGACTATCGGTTGCAGGAAGCTGGCTGGGATCGGTCCTTATATAGTGACGATCGTTCGAAAAACCCTCCCGCACGCCGGGCTGGCGCGTCTTACGCCTGCGGAGACGGCGCAGTATACAAGCGATCTCCTTGAATCTCTTCGAAAAATTGCTCTTCGACAGGGCCAGATTCTGCTCGCGCATTTTTTGGAATTGGCGGTCCTGGAAGCGAAGTTGCATGCATCGAGTCAGGACCAGGAAACCCGATTGCCCGAATGACGCGCGAGGCGTCCCGCCAACTCAAGCTCCAAAATTACGGTCAGAACCGCCGCCGCCGGCGCTTTGCACAGTCTGATCAATTCATCGACTTCGACGGGCGCGGGACCAAGCGCCGATTCGATCAGATCCCGAACGCGGTCCGCCTCAGTTTCTAGGATGCCGCCATCGACGATCTGGCCGCCCGAGCCATCTTCGGGTTCGCCAAATTGCCCACCCAATATGGGGCGCAGAACAGCGAGGACGTCTTCTGCGCTCTCGGTAAGGGTCGCGCCCTCACGGATGAGCCGGTTGGTACCCTTGGCGCGCGGATCGAGTGGTGAGCCAGGTACCGCGAAAACTTCGCGGTTCTGTTCCAGTGCATAATTCGCCGTGATGAGAGAGCCCGACCCTTCGGACGCTTCGACCACCACCACGCCGCGCGACAATCCTGAGATCAGGCGATTGCGGCGCGGGAAATGCCGCGCTTGGGGCGATTGACCGAAGGGCATTTCCGAAATAATCGCGCCTTGTGCCTTGATGTTCGCATAAAGTGCCGCGTTTTCCGGTGGATAGATAATGTCGATGCCGCCGGCAACCACGGCGCAAGTCCCGTTGGCAAGAGATCCTTCGTGCGCTGCAGTGTCGATGCCACGCGCGAGACCGGATGCGATCGCGAATCCGCCGCGCCCAAGGTCGTTCGCCAGCCGCTCGGCGAATTTGCGTCCCAGTGCGGAAGCATTGCGCGCGCCAACGATGCCCACTGTCTCACGTGACAGTAGTGCGGCATCGCCGAGCACGGAGATCAGGGGTGGCGGCGGGTCAAGGGCGGCAAGACCAGCGGGAAATTCCGGTTCGACCGAAGCGATCATCCGCCCGCCCATTGCGTCAAGCTTTTCAAGTTCTTTCTGTGCGTCCGTATCGGAGGGTGGCCGCAGTGGTTCGCCGCCGCCGCGTTTGCTCAAACGTGGCAATTCGGCGAGAGAGGCGGTGGCGGAACCAAAGCGCGCAATCAGCTGCGCGAATGTGACCGGACCGACATTTTGTGTGCGCGCCAGGCGCAACCAGGCGCGGCGCTCGCCGTCGCTCAACGATCGCGGAGTTTGTGCCATCAAGCGGCCGGCGTCTTCGCGCCGATGCGCGGTTCAGTACCGGCGATCAGCCGTCTGATATTTTCGCGATGCATGACGAGAACAAGGACTGCGATGATGGCGGTGACGATGACAAATACCTTAGGCCCGAACAGGAACATATAAAGTGGTGCGGCCACGGCGGCGGCGAGCGCGGAGAGCGACGAGATGCGGGTGATGGCGGCGACAACGAACCATGTCGCCAGGGAGAGCAGCGCAACGGGCCAGCAGAGTGTCAGCAATATGCCGAGCGATGTTGCCACGCCTTTCCCACCCTTAAAGCCCAGCCACACGGGAAAAAGATGGCCGAGGAGCGCGCCGAATACGGCGATAGACGCCGCGCTATCACCCCACAAATGGCGCGCGATCAAGACGGCGGCGGCGCCTTTCCCCGCGTCGAAGATCAATGTGGCGATGGCCGCGCCGTATCTACCAGTGCGCAATACGTTGGTCGCGCCAGTCGCGCCGGAGCCGATGCTGCGAACGTCGCCCGCACCCGCCAGCCATGTGAAAATAAAGCCGAACGGAATCGAGCCGAGCAGGTAGCCGCCTAGAAGGCTCATCGCGCCTGCCTGCCAGCCGATTGCATTGAAAGTCATGGTATCGCGCCCGCCTCTTGCGCGAGCAGGATAGCATCAATGAACAGCGCGTCTATCCGGATGCTGCGACGCGCGGCGGCGCATAGCCGGCCTTTGCCGCCGCGACACCGCTCTGGAAATACGCCGTCTCGCCACGCCGTTTTCCGGCAACGACATTCTCAATGTCGGTCTCGCAATAGAAGCATCGCAGCCGCAGCCCGTCTCTGTCCACGACATAGAATTTGTTGGCGGTGTAAGGACCGTCGTGCTCGTCATGGGTGATACAGTTTTTGTTGGGGCAGATCAGGCCCAGATCACGCGGCTGAACATGGGTTGGATAGCCCGCAGCATAGAAACCGCCTTCGAACTTTTTGAGCGATGAGTGCTTGTCGAGATCGAGTAGGGCGGCGATCAGCGCCATACGAACGGGCACGCCATAGGCCGCCTGACGGAAATAAGCGGCGCTCGGCAGCTCGTCGAGTTCCTTGTCCAGCTCCCCGACGCGGGGCAGGGGATGAAGGACGCTCGCGTGTTTGTACTTTTCTTCGTCCAAGAACTGCTTATCGACTTTCAGATAGTCGTTTCGCTGTCCTTCGGCCCAACGCTCTTTCTGAAAGCGGGTCATATAAAAGATGTCGATCTCGTCCTTGACCGGGATCAGCGCGAGCTGATGCGGTTGATCGGCGGTTCTGTAGATGACATCGATATCGTTCTTTCCCTTCGCCTTTTGCTCGTCGCGCGGCTCAGGGTGTGAATGGAATTCGTTGCGCAGACGCCAGTCGACGTGGTCGGGCAATTCCATACCCATCCCGCCGGGCATCAGCATGATGTTCGCCCGAAAGCGCGCGAGCGCGTAGACAAAGGAATGGATTGTGCGGCTTCCCTTCAGGTCGCCGGAGATCACGACATTGAGGTTCCTAAGCGATTTCTTTTCCTGCTGAAGAGTAAAAAGATCGCACAAGGTCTGCGTCGGATGTTCGTGCGCGCCATCGCCGCCGTTGATGACGGGAATACCGGCGAACTCAGCGGCGAGCCTCGCGGCGCCGTCACGCGGATGGCGGATAACAAGAATGTCGGCGTAGTTGGAAACCACCCGCACCGTATCGGCGAGGCTCTCGCCCTTTGCGGCAGAGCTTGTCGCCGGATCGGCACTGCTGATCGTGCCGCCGCCGAGACGCAGAGCTGCGCTCTCGAACGACAGCCGCGTGCGCGTACTGGGTTCGTAGAACAGCGTCGCGAGGATTTTCCCTGAAGCAGTGCGCGTGCTGCGGGCAATGCGGTGTTTGACCGATAGGTGCCCAAGCTCTTTCAGATAACGCGATGCGGCATCGAATATTTTTTCGATCTCATCGTCGGTCAGATCGTTGATCGACGTGACATGACGAAGGGTATTGCCGGACTTGCGAGCACTCTTTCGGGGCGCCGCTTTGACGGGCTTTTTCACTGGTTTTCGTGGGGCCATTGAAGCGTGGCTTATAGGAGCGTGGCGTCAGGCGGGCAAGTCATGCATGGCTGATATCCTCAAGAACGCGGCCCGCTGGCTCCGGCAGGAAGAATAGCGCGACCAGTGCGATGGGAATCGCAAGCAGGGACACTGAAATAGCGGGGCCGTGGGCGTGGAAATAATCGTACCAAACGCCTTCAAGGCCGAGAGAGACGCCACCCAGCATGATTTCCGCGCAGTAGCAGATGCCACCGATCGTGGCGCGATAGGCTGTTGGCACGATTTCGGCCGAAAGGCTTCTGGTCAGCGATGTGGCGGTGAAAAAGCCAAAGAACGCCGCGATCCACAGAACCGGGATGATGACACCCTGAATGCCGCTGAAGAAGACGGCGTAAGCAATGCCGCAAAGGCTCATCATGAGGGCGATGGCACGCTTCCGGCCGATGCGGTCGCTTAGCCGTCCCATGAGAATATTGAGCCACAGCGCGAAAAGGCCGCCGGGTATCATCAGGGCTGACGCCTGCCACGGCGCGTAGTGCAGCGTTTTTTGCAGGTAGCTTGCTGCCAGAACCGTGCTCGGTCCGACTGCAAACCCGCCACCGCCAGAAACAAGAATGATCAGAAGGATTCGTGCAGGATATTCGTGCGCCATTCTTCGCACCATGTCGAATGCACCGCCGACACGCGCGTTGAGCTTTCCCACTTCCTCATGACGAACTTGAAATCGCTTTGTCTCGGGCAGGCGTCGGCGCAGGAACGCTAGGAAAAACATCGAGAAGCCGCCGATCACATACAACGCACGCCAATGGCCGGGCAGAATGTTGACGGCGGCGAAGCACAGCGCAGCGAGGCCGGCGCCGGTATAAGTCAGCCCTGCCAGCGTGCCCGCGGCCCAGCCGCGCACGTTCGCCGCGACTTCTTCGACTATGACCACGAAGCAGAGCATTTCTTCCGCGTAGCCGAATACACGTGTAAGCACCTGCAACCAGACGAACTGGACATAAGTTTCGGAGAATGCGGTCGCGAGTGTGAAAGCCGCCTGACCGAAGATCGTGATCAGAAGCAAGCGCCTGCGTCCGACAATATCCGCCGTGAGCGCGAGCACCATCGCGACAAACGTCGCCAGACGGAAATATGTGACTGTAACGCCGATCTGATTTTCGGGGATGTGCAGGCTCGCCTGGATCTGCGGGATCGCGAATCCATAGACATTTTGATCGAAGCCCGCGAACAGGGCCGCGAGCCCTACCAGCAGAAACACGCGCTCCTCGCGGCGCAGCATCGGCTCCGTCGGGCGGAGCATCGGTGGCAGCCAATAAAAGCGTGCTGGCAGGTCGTCATCTATGGTCGTCATCGTTCCCCCAAGTGACGCAGCCGGTCGAGCGTGCCTTGCAGGATGTAGGCGGCGGCCATCTTGTCGACGACTTCGGCGCGGCGTCGGCGCGAGGCGTCGGCGTCGATCAACGTGCGGGTGACGGCGGCGGTGGACAGGCGTTCGTCCTGTAGCACGATGGGAAGGGTCGACCGAGCCGCGAAATTTCGTGCAAAGGCACGCGCGGACTGCGCCGACGGGCCGTCGCTGCCATCCATGTTCAGCGGAAGACCGATCACGAGGCCTCCGACACTCTGTTCGGCGATAATCTTTTCGATCTTTGCGGCGTCATTTGAGAACTTGCCACGCAGTAACGTCTCCATCGGTGTGGCGACGGAGCGTGACGTATCGGACAGAGCCAAGCCAATCGTCTTCTCGCCGAGATCGAAGCCCAGCAGCCGCGCCGCTGGCGCCAGGCTAATGTTAAGTGTGGCGATATCGACGATGCTCAAACCCGCTGCCCTATCTCGATACGATTGCCGGCGGGATCGCGGATGAAAAAGCGGGTCAGGCCTTCGGTCGCGCCTTCTTCTTCGATGAAAACGCCATGGGATCGAGCGGCCGATTTTGCCGCAGCGAGCTCGCTGACCAGGAAACAGATATGCCGCTTACTTTTCGGGCTGCCTTCGGGATCGATGCCAATATGCATCTGGGTTGTCGGACTGACCTGGAACCAGGCGCCGCCGCGGGACTTCAACTTTTCGGGCTTTTCTATCTCCGGCAGCGCGAGTACGGTCCGGTAGAATGACAGGCACTCCTGCTCCAGTGCCTTGGGCACTGCGATCTGGATATGGTCGATGCCGACAATCCCCAGCGACAACAAAACCTCCAGTTTCTGCACCGTTTGCTTGCCAGTCCGGCGCCCGGTTGCTAGCAAGACGGCTCCTCTTACCACTATGAGCAACCCCATGTCCGTCGACAAGGACACCGTGCGAC
>CAZCJI010000150.1:0-7493 GCA_964498625.1 uncultured Rhizobium sp. | reverse complement strand
CTTCGCCAATGCGGACCTTCTGTTCGAGGTCGACCGCGGCGGTAACGTCTTGTTTGCCACGGGTGCCGCCGGCGAGTTCACGCCAAAAGGCGCGGAGGGCCTCATCGGGCAAGGCGCCGCCGGACTGTTCGAGCCCTCCGAAGCCGCGAAGTTCGTGTCGTCCGTGCGGGGCTTGAGCGAGGGCGACCGGATCGGGCCGATGCGCCTCAGGCTCATCACCGGTAGCGACTCGATGGTCTCGATGTTCCGCCTGCCGCTGAACGCGGAGACCATCTCCTGCACACTGTCGAAACCCGGCGGCCGGTCCGCATTTGCGGGCACGGCAATGGACAGCAAGACCGGTCTCGCGACACGCGATTCCTTCCTGGATGCCGCCGCCAAAGTTTCCGACGAAGGCGATGCGCTGACCCTGGTGGATGTGCCGGGCCTCTCCGAACTCTGCGCGAAGATGCCGGCAGATCAGGCCGCGAAATTGCTCGAGCTGATCGGCCTTGCGGTGAAGGCATCCGGCGCGAAGGCCTCCGGCCGTCTGTCGGACAACAGCTTCGGCGCGATCACCAACGCAACCCATGGCGCGGATTTCGCGCATCATATCCGCAAGGCCCTCTTGGATGGCGGCGCCGATGGCGCGGAGGTTTCGGAAGCGCATATTGCCCTGAAAGGCCCCGGCCTTTCGATCGGCCAGCGCATGTTGGCGGTTCGCTATGTCGTGGAGCGTTTCGCAAACGGCAAGAATATCCGCGATTGCGGCAAGGATCTCGCCGGATCGTTCGGCGCGATGATGAATGAAACGCAGGAGCGTATGCGCGCCCTCTCGCAGACGGTCTCCTCCGGCAATTTCGATATGGCCTATCAGCCGATCAAATCGCTCAAGACCGGCACGCTGTCGCATTATGAATCGCTGGTGCGCTTCGCCGCCAACAAGACGGCCGAGACCGTATCGATGGTCGAGCAGCTCGGGATGGCCGCGTCGTTCGATCTCGCCGTCGCGTTAAAGGTGATCGGCGCAGTGCAGGCGGAGAAGGACAAATCGATCCACGTCGCCATCAATCTCTCCGGTCATACCATCGCCTCGCCGCAGAGTTTCGGTCTGGTCGCGGGCTTTCTCGCGCGCTATCGCGCACTCGCGCCGCGTCTGCTGATCGAGATCACCGAGACGGCGGAGATCACCGATCTCGACTCTGCGAACAAGGCGGTCGCCGCGTTACGCGAGATGGGCTATCGCGTCGGGCTCGACGATTTCGGCGCCGGGGCCGCGTCGCTCAACTATCTCCACGGCCTCGCGGTCGATTTCGTGAAGTTCGACGGCTCGCTGGTGAAGAAGCTCGGCGCCTCGGACCGCGACGACACGCTGCTGCGCGGGATGCTCAAGCTCTGCGGCGAACTCGGCATGCACACGATCGCCGAATGCATCGAAACCCAGGAGCAGGTCGACAGGGCCCGCGAGATCGGCTTCGACTACGGCCAGGGCTTCTTCCTCGGAAAACCGCAGGAAGGGTTGGAGCCGCGGACCGAGCCGGCAAAGGCCGCCAAGCGCAAAGGCGCCAGAGAAAGCTGGATCTGATTTTGGCTGCTTTCCAGCCTTGACTATTTAGTAAGTTATAACTTACGGTAAGTCATGGCTTATCAAAGTGCCTTTGCGGCCCTGTCCGATCCCACCCGCCGGGCGGTCTTCGAACGCCTTATCGACGGCGCCCAGCCGGTCGGACGGATCGCCAGGGGCATGCCGGTCAGCCGGCCGGCGGTATCGCAACATCTGAAGGTGCTGAAGGAGGCAGGTCTGGTGACGGATCGCGCCGAAGGGACGCGCCGCGTCTACAGTATCGATCCCAACGGTCTGGGTGCGCTGCGCCGCTATCTCGACCAGTTCTGGGAGCAGACGCTGGACGCCTTCGCGACCGAAATCGAAAAAGACACGACACGGGAAGAGGGGAAGGAATGACAAAGACGATCACGCTCGCGCCGGTGCGCAAATCGCTCACGGTGAAAGCGCCGCGGGCAAAAGCGTTCGAGGTTTTCACATCGGGCATGTCGCGCTGGTGGCCGCCGACGCACACGATCCTGAAGGCGCCGTTCAAGGAGTCGATCATCGAACCGCGCGTGGGCGGACGCTGGTATCATGTCGGAACCGACGGCTCGACCTGCGAAACGGGATTGGTCCGCGTCTGGGATCCGCCTGGCCGTCTGGTGCTGGTGTGGCGGTTGAACCAGAAATGGGAATATGACCCCGATCTCGACACCGAGGTGGAAATTCGCTTCGTCGCCGACGGTGCATCCACGAAAGTCGAACTCGAACATCGTTACATCGAGCGCATGGGCGAGGGCGGCGACGCCGCGCGCGCCGCTGTCGATGGTCCCATGGGCTGGGGTGGTATTTTGGACGAGTTCCGCAAATCGGCAGAGGGAATTTGAGATGCAGTCCTTGAGAGCAATGTTGTGTGGCGGCGCTGTGGCATTCGCCCTGATCGCTATGCAATGCGCAGCCCATGCGGAGGTCGTGGATCAGCAGGCCAACGGCTTCAGCATTCAGGAGCACGAACAGATAGCGGCGACTCCAGACAAGATCTATGCCGCGCTGATCGAGCCTTCGAAATGGTGGAGTTCCGCACACACGTTTTCCGGCGATGCGAAAAACATGACGCTCGATGCGCGCGCGGGTGGCTGCTGGTGCGAAGCCTTGCCCAAGAGCGGCGGCAGCGTGCTGCACATGACCGTTGTCAATGCCGTTCCCGGCATGCTGCTGCGCCTGCGCGGCGCGCTCGGCCCGTTTCAGAGCACCGGCATGGACGGCGCGATGAACATCGTGCTGACGCCAAAGAAGGACGGCACGACGCAGGTCGATCTCGTCTACAATCTCGGCGGCTATATCTGGGGCGGTTATCAGGCGCTCCCGAAAACCGCCGACGGTGTTCTGGGCCTGCAGCTCTTCCGTCTCAAGCAACTGATCGAAACCGGCTCTCCCGATACGCCGCGTCCCGCAACAACGCCCAATCCCGCAGAGGAAAAAAAGAAATGAGCCTGAAAATTCATGCCTTTCCGCCGAGTCCGCGGGGCTTCAAGGTCATCAGCGTCGCGGCGCATCTCGACGTTCCGCACGAGTTCGTGTTCTGCGATCTCACCAAGGGCGTGCAGAAGACGCCCGAATTCACTGCGCTCAATCCCAACCAGCGCATGCCCGTCCTCGAAGGCGACGGCTGGTCGCTGTGGGAATCCAACGCCATCGCGCAATATCTCGCGACCTTGAAGCCGGGCCTTCTGCCGATGGATGAAAAGGCGCGCGCCGATGTCACGCGCTGGATGTTCTGGGAATCCTCGGACTGGGATCCGGCCTGCGCGACCCTGATCTTCGAGCGCTTCGTGAAAGGCTTCTTCGGCGGCGGACCCGCCGATCCGGCGGAGGTGGAAAAAGGCCTCACGAAATTCCATCGCGCCGCCAAGGTTCTCAACGCACACCTCAAGGGCCGCAACTACATTTGCGGCGGCCAGCTGACGGTTGCGGATTTCTCCATCGGCGCACCGCTGATCATGGCCGTCCCCGCGCAGTTCCCGCTCGAGGACTATCCGGAAATCCGCCGCTGGTATGCGCAGCTCGCGGCGCTTCCCGCGTGGCAGAAAGCACTTGCGATGGGGCAGATGCCGCAGGCGGCCTGACGGCATGGTATGGGCCCTCTCGCGGGGGTGCGAGACCGGTGTATGCTCCCTGAGGCGTTCGGCTCTAGGGGGGCGGTCATGCATAAAATTCTTCTGGTGACGGTGTTTTTTTCGACGGCGGCGCTTGCGGCCTCGAATTCCATTCCACCGGCGCCGACGACGCCTTTCCACGAGACAGTCTTCGGAACATCCATCGACGATCCGTATCGCTGGATGGAAGACCCGGCGAAGAACGCCGAGCTGGTTGCCTGGATCAAGGCTGCGAGCGCCTCGTCGGTCGCGCAGCTGAACGCCTTGCCGCTTCGTCCAAAGTTTGCGGCGACGCTCGATCAGGCCATGCGCGCCGGCGTGCGCTACAGCGATGTGCAATCCGCAGGGGCTCTCATCTTTTTCCGTGAGCAAAAGCCCGCCGACCGCGTGCCGAAGCTCATGGTGCGCGAAGCCGGCCGTGACCGCGTGCTGTTCGATCCGGAAGCAGGTCAGACCGGCGTCTCCGCGATCGGCAACTACGCCGTTTCGCCGAACGGCAAGATCGTCGCCGTGCATGTCTCCCAGGGCGGCGCGGAAGTGGGCGCGATGCATTTCATCGATGTCGCGACGGGAAAGGAACAGGGTTCTGCGCTCGGGCCGATCTGGGGCGAGATGCCGGTCACGTGGCTCACCGCGACTCAGATTGCCTACACGCGCACGACAGAAGATCCCAAAGCCGATCCTACGCAGGGCATGCGTGCGGCCGTGATGCCCGCGGGCGCCGCGGGGCAGGGTCAATTCATCCTTGGCCCCGGTGTGACGCCCGGTCCCGTGATCGCGCCGGTCGAGTTTCCGATTGTCGCCAAATCGCCGGTGAGCGATCTTGTCGTCGGCATGGGCGTCGGCGCGCGTGCCGATGCGCGCATCTTCGTGGCCACGGAAAAAGACGTCGCTGCCGCGAAGCCTGTGTGGCGCACGATCGCGGAATACGACGATCGCGTGAGCAATCCGGCGACGCTTGGCAACGGGCTCTATCTCATTTCAACGAAGAACGCGCCCAATGGCGAGGTGCTGCGTTACGAGATCGGGACAAACGCCGTAGGCAAAGCGCAGACGGTGCTCCCCGGCGGCGATCTCGTTCTGTCCGACATGATCGCGGCGCGTGACGGCGTCTATGTTCAGGCGCAGCGCGACGGCATTGCGCATCTCATCTTCCTGCCCGGAGGACGCGGGCCGGCAAGGGAGGTCAAGCTTCCGATCGACGGCGATCTTTCCGATCTGAGCACCAATCTGGACGGCAAGTCGGTGACCTTCGGATTGAACGGCTGGTTCACCAGCACCGCGTTCTATCGAGTCACCGGCGGCGTCGTGCAGCCGGTGGGGCTCGCCTCCGACAGTTGGGACGGCGCACGCGGCATGACATCCGCGCGCGATGAAGCCATCAGCGCCGACGGTACGCATGTGCCGATGGTTGTTCAGCTTCCATCAGGCGGCAAAGGTTCTGGCTTGCCGACAATCCTGGAGGGTTATGGCAGCTACGGCATCAACAATATCGCGCCCTGGTACAATCCGCCCGCGCTCGCCTGGATCGCGCATGGCGGCGCTTTCGCATTTTGCGGCACCCGCGGCGGCAATGAACGCGGCCGCGGCTGGCATGAGGATGGACGCGAGATCAACAAACCGAAGGCGCATGCGGATTTCATCGCCTGTGCCGAAGCGCTGGAGGCGAAGGGATACACCTCGCCTGCAATGCTGATTGCCACCGGCACCAGCGCAGGTGGCACGCTGGCGCCGCCGTCCGTGCTCAAACGTCCGGATCTGTTTGCGGCGCTGATTTCGCGGGTCGCCATGGTCAACGCTTCGCAACTCGGCGCCGCGGAGAATGGTGCCAACCAGTTCGCAGAGTTCGGCAACCCCGCGACGAAGGAAGGCTTCGACGCGCTGCGTGCTCAGGATGCGTTCCTGATGATCGACGACGCGAAGGATATTCCCGACACGCTCGTCACGGTCGGCCTGAACGACAAACGCGTCTCGCCGTGGATGGGTGCGAAGTTCGCGGCCAAGGCGGCGGCGAAGTTCGGCGATCATCGCACGATCCTTATCCGCGCCGACGATGAGGCAGGGCACGGTATCGGCTCGGCGCGCGACAGGCTTGTTGCCGAATGGGCCGATACGCTGGCCTTCGCGTGGGATCGCACGCATCGTCAGTGACGGCGCGCCGGCTCAATCCAGTTTCTGCTGCACAGCGTCGGTGGAGGGCGTCTGGTCGACGTTGAAGCGTTCGCGGCCGAGCAGATGTCCGTCGGCAGTGGCGAAATCGACGCGCCATTCGCCGGCGCTCGGGTTGCGATGGATCGTGTAGCCGCGATAGCCGCCGTCGCGCCCGCCATTGATCGCGAACGACACGTTCGACACCGCGACCCAGCGCTTTCGCGCGGTGTCGTAATGCTGCCAGCTATGCGTGATGCGCGTGCTCAGCTTCACCGGCGCGAAAACGGCGGTATAGGCATAAAGCGGTTTGCCGGCCGCCACATGCACCACCGGCGTGGACAGCACCTGATACCATGCGCGCGGTTCGCCGGTACCGAAATAGTCGTTCCCGGTACGCTTGACCTCGGTGTAGATGCCAGACTTCGCCAGCGCCACCGGCAGCGGCGGCAGCACATTGGTGAACCAGAACAGATTGATCAGCCCATAGACTACTGCCGCGCCGCCGATGATCGGCCATTTGGCTTCCACGAACGCCTTGCGCCCGAACAGGAACAGCAGCCACAGGAAGAGCGTGAACGCCACGATCGCGGCAACGCCGCTGATCAGGAACGCGAACACGCCGATCTGGTGGATGTAGATCGGCACCGTCACGATCGCGTAGGAGAACATGCCGAAGAACAACAGCACCGCGGTGAAGACGAGGCGCGAGTAGTAATGCTTGAACACCTCATTGCCGATGAAAATGGCGACGAGCACGAGCAAAAACGGCCACGACGCCAGCAACACCGCGCTGCGCGTATAGAAGATCAGAAACCCGCTCCACAATCCGCCGAGCGCGAACTGCGTCGCCACCGGCAGGAAGGTCTGCCAGCGCGGCGGCTTCTCGTCCGGCCCGCGCGTGGAATGCGAGTTGATGCTGTGCAGGATCAGGATCGTGGCGGCCGCGACCACGAGATAGACCAGGAAGATAATCTGCGTGTTGGGCAGGTCGACGCGCCGGAACATGACATTGTCGGTCGCGAAACCGCCGATCATGCCGAGGGCGGAAAGCTGGCGCTCGTAACGCGGGATCCAGGCGAGGTAGCGATGCATGGCGTTTCCTGTGCCCCGAACTTGAGGCCCATTCAAGGCAGGGAATGGTTAGCCAATTCCAAAATGTTCCGCCCGGATAGGTGGTATTTCTGATAACGTCCGGGTGTTCGGATTGGAAAGGTCAGCGGCCATGAGATTGATATTGCTTTCCCTGGCATGCGGCGCCCTCGCCACTCTTGGTGCCGGCATCGCGACGGCGTCGGTCGATGATGAAAAGGCGGCAATCAAGATCGCCAGTCAGCTGTGTGCTCATGTCGGCGGCCTGCAGCCCAAGAACGGCTTTCATTGGCAAGCCCGGCTGGAGGGCGACGCGTGGAGAGTGTGGACCGTGGAGCGGGGACCTGCAGACATGGTCATGCTGATCCCAAGACACGGTGCCGCTCCAGCCCGTTGCAATTCGCACATTATGGACTGAACGGGTAAGAGGTGACGGCCTGCGTATGGGCTGCTATCCTCGCCGCATGTCGAACAAGCGTTCGCTTCTCGTCCTCTGTGCCCGGATCGGCTACAACCCGCCCGCCGAGTGATCGCGCGCGCGGTCAGCGCGTCTCGCATCTCCCATTCACGGC
>CAZCJI010000149.1:0-7498 GCA_964498625.1 uncultured Rhizobium sp. | reverse complement strand
GATGTCCTGCTGGCGGTTTTGACTCATCATGATGAATGGCGCCGCATAGGCCGCCTGAAACGACAGCGCGAGATTGAGGAGGATGAATGGGTAGGGATCCCAATGTTCGATGTAAGCCGTGATGTTGAGCACGATCCAGAAGAACAGGATCGTCGACTGGATGATGATGAAGCTCCACGATCCCATCGTCGCGGCCACCTGGTCCGCGATCCTCTGACCGACGGAAAGCTTGTCGGGTCCTCCCGCGATGTCTTCGCGTATGCGGCGCCTGAGCGCACGCAGATCGTTCAGCAGCGCTTGTTCCGTGTCGCGCAGGTCGCTGTGCATGTTTGATACCGACATTGTTTGTCCCCGATTCCGCAGTAAAAGCTTACGCTTCGCGATATTGCCCGGCGAGGGCGCGAATATTACGGTGTCGTCGGGCGGACATGGGGCGGAGCGTGAGAACATTGGCGAAGGCGAGTCTTTGGCTGGGCGGTATTTTGCTTGTCGTTCTGGCGGCGGGGTATTTCACGCCCTATGGCGGATTCGCGCTCAACGGGCCCACGGTCGGTGCCGGAGTTTCCGCGCAGATCGCGTGTGCGGGAGTATTCGTTTCCGGCCGCAAGCTCGACGACGTCGTCAACAATGATGTCGTGCGGCTGTCGCCTCTCACGAAATGGAATCACTACGATTTGGACATGGCCGGCAAATCGGTGACCGTGACGGCATTCGGCTTGAGCAAGCGCACCTCTGTTTACCGGCCTGGGATCGGCTGCACGCTGCTGGTCAGCAGCACCCCCGAGCAATTGCGCGAGCAGGCGGAGGGCATTCCGGAAGCCGCAACGGGCGACAGTCCGGAAGCCTGGCCAAAAGGCGACAATGTCGATCTCAAAGATTTACCCGCCGGCGTGGATCGCGCGGCCCTCGATAAGGCTGTTGCTGACGCGATGGCCGACGAAACCCCGGCAAAGGAGATCGACACGCGCGCCATTGTGGTCGTGTATGATGGTCAGATCGTCGCGGAGCGTTACGCATCTGGCTACGACAAGAACACGCGCTTCCTCGGCTGGTCCGAGAGCAAGAGCATGACTGCGACGTTCATTGGTACGCTAGTCGCTTCGGGAAAGCTCGCGCTCGATGCGCCGGCGCCGGTCGCGGAGTGGAACGGCAAAGACGATCCGCGCGGCAAGATCACGCTGCGCAACCTGCTCAACATGTCGAGCGGTCTGGCGTTCAAAGAGCCCTACGATCCTGGCTCCGACAGCACGCAGATGCTGTTTCAGGAACACGACATGGCGGCCTATGCGGCGTCGAAACCGCTGATTCATCCGCCGGGGACGTTCTGGGACTATTCGTCTGGCACAGCGAACATTCTGTCGCGCATCGCTTTCCAGGCGTCTGGCGGCACACTAGCGTCCTATATCGCCTACGCACGCGCGCATGTGTTCGATCCCGCCGGCATCACCAGCGCCGTATTCGAGCCGGACGAGAGCGGCAATTTTGTCGGCAGTTCGTATCTCTACATGAACGCGCGTGATTGGGCGCGGTTCGGGCTGATCTATCTCAACCGCGGTACGATCAACGGCCAGCGCATTGTTCCGGAGAGCTATGTTGATTTCGTCTGCACGCCCGCGCCCGCTGGAAAGTTCAAATGGTATGGCGGACAGTTCTGGCTCAACGGCTTCAGCCTGAAAGATCCGAAAGTGCGCGAATTCCCGCATTTGCCAACGGATATGTGCGCCGCGGAGGGGCACAATGACGAGTTCACGGCAATCTTCCCGTCGCACAAGGCCGTGATCGTGCGGCTGGGTTGGACAGTAACGGATGGCGGCTTCAACCGCGATAGGCACTTCGCCGCGATCCTGGCGGCGCTACCGAAAAGCTGAGTGAGCGCGGTCAAGCCGAACTCTTGCGTAGGGCTTGGCTGTCTAGGAACTTTGATCCTGCGCGCCATTGCGCATTGGAGCTTGATGCATGGCATCGGGGAACGCCGTTCGGTGTCCGCGCGACAGGCGCTAGCAGGAAGTAGTTCCGCAAAGCGTTCCGGAACAAATGGCCGTTGAAGTGTGACAGTTTTTGTTGTCGCGCGCAGGGCGCTATGACGCTGCTCGTGCGACGATGCGCCCAGCGGGGGTCGGCATCAGGCCGCCCATGGCATACTGAACGAGCCCAAGCGCGATCAATCGTTTCTGCTGAACTGGATTGACGTGACTGCTCGATGTGAAGCTGCTCCCCACGATACCGCGCAAAGCCTTCATCTCGTCTGGCGTCAGTTCGCGTGCGCTCGGGATCCGGTCCAAAAAAGCTCCTTTCAATCGTCAAAGGTTGCGGGTAATTGGCCCGCCTTGAAGAGAATGACTGGCTGGTCGTCAAAATCGCCAAGCTCCGCATCGCCAGAGGTGGAGAAAGCGACGACGCCCAGCTTGGTGGTCGATAAACGCTCCGCCATCCGACGCGCGGCTTCAGCCGATTTGCAGGGAATGGCCTGTTCGGCCTTCAGGCTCCTGCCGCGACCCGCGCAAAAACTCTGGACGACAAAGACTGTCTCTCGTGCCACGTTCGAGGTTCGGCTACAGGAGTGGCCAACTGCAGGCGATGACAACGCCGACAGCCGCCAAGACTGCAATGTCTAATGCTACGATCAGAAGTGTGCGCGTGTAAGAAAATGGCCACGCGATACGTTCTGTGCTGGACATATGGCTCTCCCGGCCTCGTAGAGCGGGAGCGTCTTCAAATGTCTCTCAGCCGCCGATGCTCGAAAGTGCTTATCGGCGATGGGGGCTTCTAACAGGTCTCCGGAGCGATAGATATAGGTGAGAGTTTCGGCAAAAAGCCGGTCTTCTGGAGCATCATGTCCAAAGTCTTGTTTGGGGTTCGAGCACTCTGGATGGGCGCAGATTTGGAATTGCCTTTCCAATGCGCGGTGAGCGCCGTTTCCACCTCCCGCGGTGAGGTCAGGCGGCAGAGCGCCGATTTCGCGGCACGGCGGGCCTCACTATTTCTGGGCCGTGGCGCGTTCTCGACATACCAGCCGAGATGCTTGCGGAAGACTCGAATGCCAAGACTGTCGCCGTAGAAGCTCAGCGTGTCGTGGAAATGATCGAGCGCGATGGCGAGACGTTCGTTCAGATCAGGCTCGACCATCGCTCTGCCGGTATCCAGCGCGCTTTCGATGGCGTTTGCGATCCATGGGCGGCCGTAAGCGCCGCGCGCGACCATCACGGCATCTGCGCCGGATTGTTCGAGCGCCATGCGTGCGGTCACATCGTCGACGATATCGCCATTGACGATGACGGGAAGGCTGGTCGCTGCCTTTACCTCGACGACTGCGCGCCAGTTCGCGACACCCTTATAGAATTGCATCCGTGTGCGGCCATGCACCGTGATCGCCTTGATACCGACCTGCTCGGCGCGCGCCGCGAGTTCGGGAGCATTCTTGCTGGCATCGCACCAGCCGAGACGCATCTTCAACGTGACCGGTCGCGTCGTCGCGTTCACCGCTGCGGCAATCAAGCGCTCTGCGAGATCCAGATCGCGCATCAGCGCGGAGCCCGATAGTGCGCCCGTCACTTCCTTGGCCGGACAGCCCATATTGATATCGATGATGTCGGCGCCAGCGGATTCCGCCATCGCAGCACCTTTGGCAAGCCATTGCGCCTCGCGGCCCACAAGCTGGATCACAGTGAGCGGCAAGCCATCGCCCACGGCGGCGCGCCGTACGACATCGGGACGCCCTCGCGCGAAGCTGTCGCACGCCACCATCTCGGTCGCGACATAGGCCGCGCCCAGCCGCGACGCCGCACGGCGGAACGGCAGATCGCTTACGCCCGTCATAGGCGCGGTCAGTACGCGGCCGCTGATGGTGACGTCACCGATGCGGAAAGGGGGCACGGAAGCTCGCTTTGGGGTTTTCAGCGTGCGGACTTATATAGGAGTCACGATGGACGCTCAAACCACGCCGATGCTCGCCTTCGACAACGCCTATGCGCTGTTGCCCGGGCGTTTCTATGCAAGCCTGCCGCCGAAGCCGGTTCTCGCGCCGCGTCTTATCAAGGTGAATGAGGGTTTGGCGCGTGAATTGGATATCGATCCTGCGCGATTGGCGTCGGACGAGGGAGTCGCTGTGCTCGCCGGCAATGTTGTGCCGATGGGCGCTAAACCGCTCGCGCTCGCTTATGCGGGACATCAGTTCGGGAATTTCGTGCCGCAGCTTGGCGATGGCCGCGCCGTGCTGTTGGGCGAAGTCATCGATGCGCATGGCAGGCGCCGTGACATCCAGCTCAAGGGTTCAGGGCCGACTCCTTTTTCGCGGCGCGGCGATGGACGTGCCGCGCTCGGACCCGTGCTGCGCGAATATATCGTGAGCGAGGCAATGGCGGCGCTCGGTATCCCGACAACACGCTCGCTTGCAGCAATGGCGACAGGTGAGACGGTATGGCGCGAGACGCCGCTGCCCGGCGCGGTGCTGACACGCGTGGCAGCAAGCCATATCCGCATCGGTACGTTCCAGTATTTCGCGGTGCGTGAAGATGTCGAGGCGCTGCGCATTCTGACTGATTACGTCATCGCGCGGCACTATCCCGAAGCTGTCTCCGCACCGAACAAGGCACGTGCAATGCTCGATGGCATCGTCGCGAGGCAGGCACAGCTTATCGCCAAATGGCTACTTGTCGGGTTCATTCACGGCGTGATGAATACGGACAACATGGCCGTTTCCGGCGAAACGATCGACTACGGCCCGTGCGCGTTTATGGACACCTACAATCCGCGTCAGGTTTATTCGTCCATCGACGAGATGGGGCGTTATGCCTATGGCAACCAGCCCGCCATTGCGCAGTGGAATCTCGCAAGGCTGGCGGAGACGCTGTTGCCCTTGCTCGCCGATACGGAGGAATTAGCGCTCGCCGAAGCGCAGGCCGCGCTCGATGCGTTCGCGCCGCAATTCAACGACGCCTATCAGTCTGGATTGCGTGCGAAACTCGGTTTGCAGGAGCAGCGCGAGGGCGATCATGAACTCGCACAGGATTTGCTCAAGCGCATGGCGGAGGGGCTTGCCGACTTTACACTGACGTTCCGCAAGCTCGCCGACCTTCTTGAAGGTGGCGAAGGACCGCGCGATCTGTTTGTCAATCCGCTTGAATTCGATGACTGGGCCGCACGCTGGAAACAGCGCGTCGTCGAAGAAGGGCGCGATCCACTAGCGCGCGTGAAGTCATTGCGCGCCGTCAATCCGATGTTCATTCCGCGCAATCATCGCATCGAATATGCGCTTGCTGCTGCGGAAGCCGGAGATTTCTCGCAATTCGAGACGATGGTCTCTGTGCTCGCGACGCCGTTTGACGATCAGCCGGAGCACGCACTTTATGCGACATCGCCCGAACCAGATCAGATCGTGCAGCGGACATTCTGCGGGACGTGATTTCTCGGAACTTGTGTTCCGTCCGCGCAACAAGATTCATTTTGCGCTGCCGCGATTTTTCGAATCGTGCAAGTTTGCAAATTTCTTGCGCAACATCGCAGCGTCGGGGTTCCGTCGGTCTTTGTCTTGTTTTGGCCTTGAACCGCCCCTATAGGCCTCCCACCTTCTGCACAGTGGAAGGTGCCGCGCCTGGCTGGGCTCTTTAAAACCAAGCCTTTTCTTGGAAATTCGCCGCACGCGGGCGGCTTCACCTCAGAGCAAATAGGTCATGACCGCACACCCTCCGATGAAGAATTCGCGCGTGGAAGCGTCCGTCACGTCGTATTCGACCTCCAACGTCACGCGCGTTCTGTCCGCGCTCGTGCTTGGCGCTGGCGTGCTTGCCGGTTTGCGCACATCGCACCTTTCCATGCCGAGGTTTCAAGCGCCTCTGGTGCAGACCGCGGCCATCACGCCGCAGACGTCCGCGGTGCCAAAGAAGCTCTCCGTGATGCCGGACATATCCAGGGTGTTTGCGCAGGAAACGGCGATGACGCCCGCGGCGCTGATGGCGCGCTGGGAGCCGATTATCGTCGCCGCCTCGCGTGAATTTCACGTCTCGAAGGACTGGATCCGCGCTGTGATGCGCCGCGAGAGCGGCGGCCGCACGATGCTTGATGAGAGATTCCCGATCACCTCGGATGCAGGCGCCATGGGATTGATGCAAGTGATGCCGCAGACCTATCGCGACATGCGCGCCGCTTATCGGCTTGGCACCGATCCCTACAATCCGCATGACAACATCTATGCCGGCGCGGCTTATCTCGCCGAACTGCATAGGAAGTACGGTTATCCGGGCATGTTCGCGGCCTACAATGACGGTCCCGGCAATTGGGAAGATCATCTTTATCGCGGGCGTTCTTTGCCGGCCGAAACCGTTGCCTATGTCGGCAAGATTGCAAGCAACGGTGCGATGTATGCCGGTGGCAGGGTCAAGCTGACGCAACCCGACGGCGCGCCGGTGACGATTGATCTCGCTATGGTGCGCTCCGTCCGTGCGCCTCTTCCCGGCGAATATGCCGACAGTGTTCAGGCGGTGATCACTGTGGACAAAAAGCATCAGGGCGTACGCGAGACTGTAGAAGAAGTGCGTAGACTAACGCTCAGCTAAGGAGGCGTTTGCGCGAAGGGCGGCAGGCTCGTACCTTGGCCAACATGAATCTCTTTGTCGATACGTTCCTTCTCACCTACGGTGCGCTGTTTCCGATCGTCAATCCGATCGGTAGTGCGCCGTTGTTTCTCGGGCTCACCCAATTCTGCACGGACAAGGAGCGCAATTCGCTCGCGTTGCGCGTGTCCGTCAACAGTCTCTTCCTGCTGATCGGGTCGTTGTTCTTCGGTTCCTATGTTCTCGAGTTCTTCGGCATCAGTCTGCCGGTGGTGCGCATCGGGGGCGGCGCCGTGGTCACTGCGTTCGGCTGGAAGCTGCTCAATTCAGACGAACGCCCCGACGGTGATCGCGACGCGACCAAAAACACCTCACCCATACCGGATCCCTTCTATCCGCTGACCATGCCGCTAACCGTGGGTCCAGGGTCGATCTCGGTTGCGATCACGCTGGGCAGCCAGCGCGATCGTGACATCGGCCTCGCCGCTCTCATGCAATCGAGCGGCGCCGCGATTCTGGGTATCGTCGCGATCGTTCTCACGGTTTTCTTCTGCTACCGCTTTGCCGAAAGTACGGTGGCCCGGCTCGGCAAGACCGGCACGAATGTCGTGGTGCGGCTTTCGGCTTTCATCATGCTCTGCATCGGCCTGCAGATCCTGTGGGGTGGCTGGAGCGCGCTCAATCACTCCTTGTGAGAGCGATACTTTTCCTCGGCGACATTGATGAGCAGTTCCCAGGACGCGATAGTCGCAGAGATCAGCAGCAACATCGTTCCCATCGCGCTCACGGTTGCGGTGTCGGCGGCGCTCGTGGCCGAACGGAAGGATGACCAGCCGACCATGCCAAAGCCAATCAGCGTCGCGAGGTAACGCCGCAGGACGGTCCTGATCGAGTCGGATGGCACGCGCCTGCTGGATTATTGGGAAAACGATGGCAGGCCTTCTGGAGCG
>CAZCJI010000148.1:0-7531 GCA_964498625.1 uncultured Rhizobium sp. | reverse complement strand
CCGATCTGTCTGGCGGCGCAGCTGCGCGACACACGTCATTCGTATCTGTTCGCGTTCGTGCTGGGCCTGCTCGTGAGCGCGCTTGTCGCCCGGCGCGACCTCGATGAAGCGCTGATTGTGGCGCGCGAAGCCGCTCCTCTCCTCCGGGACGAGGGCTGGCTGTACTGGCTGTTCGATCATTTGGCCTTGCGCGCCGGGCTTGGCGGGCGCGTCAAGGATGCCGCGCTCATCGACGGCTATACCAGCGCGGTTTATGAGGAATGCGGCCGCACGCGCGAACCGATGGGACGCCGCGCCGTGGAACGCCTGACCCTGGTGCTGAGCGATGCATTGCCGGCAAGGGAAATCACGCAACTGCGCCGTTTGGGCGCGCAACTCACCGAAGACCAGGTGCTAAGCCTTGCCCTGAGCGGGTAAATTTCGGCGGCCGCGCCGCCGGGAAACTCGTCAATTAATTGGTAAGTGTTGAGTGCTCAACTGCCACGGGTTCTTGTGAGCTCCGTTATGTCCAGACCCAATTTTGCAGCAACCGGGGCGGAAATGCGCACTGAAAAGCGCAAACGCAAACGCTGGAGCCTAAGCCTTCCAGGGCGGCTGTTTGTGCCTGGCACGCAGGTCGAAGGCGATTGCGTCGTCATCGATTTTTCGGCCGATGGCGCCGGTCTCAAATCGGCTTGCTCCGCGGCACTCGGCGCACATGTCGTTCTTTACGTCGACGGCTTCGGCCGGTACGAGGGCCGCGTGGTGCAACGCGACAGGCTCCGCCTCGGCGTGGAGTTTGCCTATTCCGACGCCAAGCGCGCGCGCATTGTCGGGCAGATCGCGAGTTTCGTTCAGACCGGCAAGGTCACGCCAACGGATTTGCGCAAAGCCGGACGCACGCGCAAGACCGAGAGCCTGCACAGTTTCAGACTCGCTTCGGGCCGCACCGTGCCATGCGAAATTGCAGACGTGGCGCTGACCGGGGCGTCGCTGAAGACGCACACCCGGCCGCCGGTGGGGGAAGAAATTCTCTTTGGCGGGATGTCTGCCATTATCGTCCGCCATACCGAAACGGGCGTCGCCGTGAAATTCCTTGGGCCGAGTCAGCTGCCGCCGCCACCGCCATTTGTAAGGATGGACGTAACCGTCTGAGGCGCAGTCTCGGGCTGTGCTTTCAAGGCCGCGTCATGGCCGGGCCGGAAAAAAGTCGATCCAATCCCCAGTTTGAACTCAAAAGGCTTCCCAGAAAGCTGGCGGGAGTTCACCCCGTTTTAACCTTAATCGGGAAAAGGTGCAGTTCGTGAAATTGGGTGGGTCCAGCCCAAAACTCAGGACGGGTATCGGCATGCGATCGCAATCGGCTTGGAATCTTTCGAACGTTTCGCCAGATGCAAGAACGGCAGCTTCTGCCGCCGCTCAAAGTGAGGGCATCTCTTTGGGAGAATGGCTCACGCGCCAGATTCTCGCGGAATTTCAGGCGCAGGAAACCAGGCGCGACCTGGCGCAGTCTCTCGACCGTCTTGACGATCAGATGATTGGCTTGACGGAAAGGCTCAACGAAATCGAAGAGCACGTCCAGGCGAACGCGCTTCGCGACGCAATCGAGAAGCTGCATGACGGCCTGACAAGGTTGAACAACGAACTCGTGCAAACCACGGGCAGCACGACGATCCAGACCTCCGCGCTGGCCGCAAAGACGGCCGCGCTTGCCGGTCAGCTGGACGATATCCGTGCAGAAGCGGAACGAAAGACCAAAATCCTCGAAGCCAATTTCGAGCAGATGGGGGGCAGCCTCCAAACCCGCCACACCACGTTCGAGGATAACGTCGCGCGCATCAACGCCGACATCAGCGCCATGCGCGCGCAGTTTTCGGAAAAGTCGGACGCAGGCGATCAATCCGTCGCGCAGCTTGAGAACCGCATTTCTGAAACTACAAGGCATCTGGAAGAGCTTCGGTCGGCCGTTGCGGCAACGCGCGAAGAAGCGGCCGGTTCGGTAAAAACTCTTCAGCAATGGCTCCAGGCGGCGTTCGCATCCTCTTCGTCGCAAGCCTTCAAAATAGAGAGCGAACTGGAAGCGCTCGATGCGGGTCTCGGATCCGTACGGGCGGACGTGTCCGAAAGGTCGCGTGATTTAGACCAACGCCTCAAGGATATCTACGGGCAGACCCTCGCCCGCATTTCGCAGTTGACGACGGATATCGGCAGCCTTGCCTCGCAAGCGACGAATTCAAGCTCACACGTCGCGGACGAACTTCAGGCCGCTCACGACCGGCACAAGGCCATCGAAGATCGCGTGACCTCCCATGAGACGCGTCTTGCGAGCGAGATAAACAGCCGCGACGCGGACCACACGGCGTTTCGCAGCGACGTTCTTGGCAAGGTAGAGGCGCTTCAGAACGGTCTTGGAGCGGTGAATTCGGCGACAGAGAAAAACTCGGCAGCGACATCCGAGCTGTCCGCGATCACAGATTCCCTGGAGCGTATGCACAAGGGCGCCACCGAAAAGGCTGGCGCTCTGGAACGCGAACTCGCTGAACTGCGTGAGAAGTTCGACGCCACCAACGCAGATGCCCTGAAAATTTCTTCTGCATTGTCGGAAATCCATGTTGCGCTACAGCAGGACTCAGAGCGCAAGACGAAGAATATCGCGGACATAGAGAGCGCGACGAATGCCTTGAGAGGAGACGTTTCAAGGCTTGGAAGCGAAAACGCTGACAAGCTCGCTGGCGTCGAGAACTTTCTCACCAACTTGCGAGAGCAGTCGCACGCCCTGAGAGGAGAGCTTTCAAGGCTTGGAAGCGAAAGTGCTGACAGACTTGCCGGCGTCGAGAGTTCTCTCACCGGTTTGCGAGAGCAATCGAGTCAAACTATCTCCGCGCTGAAAGCGGAGTTGGACGATGCCAACCAGAAATTCGGCGCGTCTCGCGACAAGTCGGCGGAGGACCTGGCTGCTTTGGAGCAGCGTTTCTCGGTCCGTGCCGAGCAATCGGTTTCCGATATTCGTTCCTTGGCGGAGAAAGCCGAAACCGTCGACAGCCAGCTTGTCTAGATCCGCGCGGCTATTGCCGACACACAGCACGCCGCCGAACCGCGTCTGGCCGGCCTTGAACAAGGTTTGACGGATCTCGGGACGAAAATTTCCGCGGTCAACGCGGCGACATCGGATTCGCACGGCGCATTGCGCCAACTCCTGACCCAGCTGGCCGATCAGTCTGCCGGCGAACTCGGATCGTTGAAGGCGAAAGTCGAGTCTATCGGCGGCGCTCTGGAGAACCATCGGAGCGACATGGCGCAGAGCTCTGCTGCCATGAAAGAGCGTGTGGATTTTGCGTGTCAGGCAATCGAAGGGGCCGAAGCCCGCCATCGGGAACTTTCCGATTTGATCGCGGCGTCGCAGGAATTGAAAGCGAAAGTCGAGTCCATCGTCGGCGCTTTGGAAGGCCATCAGGGCGACGCGGCGCAGACCTCTGCTGCCGCGAAAGAGCGCATGGATTTTGCGTATCAGGCAATCGAAAGAGCCGAAGCGCGTCACCGGGAGCTTTCCGATTTGCTCGCGGCGTCTCAAGGGCGGGAGCTCGCGGCTGCAAATGCTATCCAAGCGTTGGAAGAGAAGCTCAATCTGCTCGAGTCGCGAATTCCGGCAGCGCCGACAGTGCAGGTCGAAGAATCCGTCGAGCCGCCCGCGGAAAATTCGCCGGACGCGCAATCTCAGGGTGAGCAGACCCATGGCGGCGAAACCGCCGATCCGGCGGCCGGCAATGCCGCGGTCGAGACCCCGACAGTTGTTGTACCGGACAACAACGCTGAGAAATCGGGCAACGCCCGCGCGGCGGATTTCGACGAATGGGACTACTACGACGATGAGCCGCGGATTGTTCTGCCGCCGGTCATAATGCCGGTCGTAACGCCGGTCGCAGGCGTTGAGCAGGTGAGTGCGAATGCAAATCCGGTTTCTTCGCAACACCAGGAACCGGAAAAGTTGCCGGATTCCCCCGCTCAGAACGAGCATCAGGAAATTCAGGAAGCTCCAACCGCGAACATTTCTGCTGAACTGCCGCCGGTCGTAACGCCGGTCGCAGGCGTTGAGCAGGTGAGCGCGGATACAAATCCTGTTTCTTCGCAGCATCAGGAACCGGAAATGCTGCCGGATTCTCCGGCTCAGATCGAGCATCCGGAGAATCAGGAAATTCCCGCCGTGAGCATTTCCGGTGAACTGCTGCCGGCCCTCCCGGCCCATCTTCTTCAATCCGATACGGCGCAGGAGCCTGATAAATCTCTTCCGGACGGCGCCTCGGAGCCTGTGGCCCCTGCAACGGATGCTGCCGAGTCCACTCCATCCGATTCCCGTTCCTTCATTTCGGCGGCGCGTCTGGCGGCCAAAGCCGCGAATGAGCGGGCCGATGCCGAACAGGCTGAGGTCGGCGCTTTCCGGAAATATTTCTCAAGGACTCGGGATGAGACATCTTCGGCGCAGAAGCTGAGAAAATCCGGCGTCCAGCTCGGAGCGGCAGCGGTGGTGCTCGCGGTGTGTTTTGCGGCGGCAAAGTATTTTGCAAGCAGCCAGTCTGTCCTTCCGCGCGCGCAGGCAGATATTCATGTACCGTCTGCAAGCTCGCAGACACCCGGCGCTCACGTCGTTCAGACCGGCGTTCGAAAAAATCAAGCGCAGAGCATCGAAAGCCCGGCACCCGGCACCGGCGGCAACGCGGATACAAAAAACTCTCTGGATCGGACAACCGCATTGGCTGTGGCCGGCGATGCGAAGGCGCAGCTGTCGATAGGACTGCGTTATCTCGCGCGCGAGAACGACGCCGCCAGTGGATCGGAAGCCGCGAAATGGTTGGGACTTGCAGCCAAGCAGGGCAACGCCGTCGCCCAATACCGTCTGGGCGCCCTCTATGCCGCGGGCCATGGCGTGGCCGCCGATCAGGCACATGCAGCGCAACTATACGAGAGCGCCGCAAATCTCGGCAACCGAAGGGCAATGTACAACCTCGCGCTCGCCTACACGGAAGGCGAAGGTGTTTCCAAGAATTCTCCCGAAGCGGTGCGTTGGTTCTTGAAGGCCGCAAATCTTGGCCTGGTGGACGCTCAGTTCGATCTGGCGGTCCTGTATGAACGCGGCACCGGTGTGCCGCAAAGTTTGCTGGACGCGTATCGCTGGTATGCGATCGCCGCAAAGAGCGGAGACAAGGAGTCGCAGCAACGTGTTCAGGCTCTGGCCACGCAGATACCGGCGAACGATCAGGCCGCCGCGCAGAAATCGGCCGACGATTTCAAGGCGTTGGCGGTGGACCAGGCTGCCAACAACGTCACGGGCACACTCTGATATCGCAGATTCTCCAGCACGGAGAATGGAACCGCTCTGTAGCCCCCGCCAACCAGGTGGCACTCCCACGGGGAGCTATGGAAGCAAGTTCAATCGGCACATTGGCGCAACATCGGCCAGCAACTCTTCCAACGCGTTCCGATGTTTTATACGCGATTGCTACATCGGTCTTTCCTCGCACATAAAACTCGATCCCTTTCGCTCGCAAAAGAGAATGCGGTGCTATCGGCGGCCCTGCCGAGACAGGCGCGGCCTGTAAAGGAAGACTTCTTCTATTTTTTTTCCAAACAGCTCTGCAATCTCAAACGCCAGCGGGAGACTTGGATCATAACGCTCGGTTTCTATGGCATTGATGGACTCGCGCGAGACATCGAGCCGTCGCGCAAGTTCGGCCTGTGTCCAGTTCCGCTCCGCGCGCATCACTTTCAAAAGATTCTTCATTACTGATTGTCGCGACGGCGCAACCAAAGCTGCGCCGCGACGGTGCCGAGCAGCCCGCAGATTGGCGCAAGCAGATAGCCGCTGGTGAACACGATCAGTGGCGCGGCGTGCAGGCTTGCCGGCCGACCAAGACCGCCGGCAGCTATGAAAAAGAAGATCGGCGTAGATGCGGCGATCCCGAACCAGCCGCCCCAGTAGGAGGCAGAGATCTCCCGCTGACGCTTGAATTCGTCCCGCGCGAAATGCGCGCGCGTGACAAACGCGCATGCCCAGGCCATCGCGACCGTCACGACGATCGTTCCAGCCACGATATGCGCCATGCTGAGCCCGTTGCCGCGGAGGGGGCCAATGACTGCGAACGTCGAGAGCGCAATTCCAATCCCGCCAATGACAGCCAGGGCCAGGAACAGCAGAAATTTTCCATCGCGTGTCATGTTAAGTCTCCATCACTTAATGTGATGTATACTTCACATCTCACGGGATGTCAAACATGCACCAATTGGCTCTTGAAGAGACACGCTGGCATGCATCCTTCGCTGGTGGCGAAATTGGTGCTGGCGCTCCCACGGGGAATCGAACCCCGGTTTCAGCCTTGAGAGGGCCGCGTCCTAACCGCTAGACGATGGGAGCAAAGGCGGCAGAGGCGGCGCTTATACAATCGACGCCGCCGCGGGATCAAGCGAACCGGCGCCCGATATCTCCAGCGGCAGAAACATAGTGCCATCAAACAGATAGGCCGCGAGCGCGGCGGGGCCTTCCGGCGGGACGGCGGCAATGAGCCAGACAAAGCCGGCCTCGCCTGTACCTTCGCGGTCGCGGGGCGATGGCTCCGCCTGGCCGCCCGGGTGGGAATGGTAGCAGCCGATAATGGCGTTTCCCTGCTCGCGCGCGCCGCGAAGGAGGCGGAAATGATCGGCCGGATCGATCTCGAAACGGTCCGGCCTTTCGGATAGGTTGCGCGCTGGGTGCGCCGCGACAACTGTGATCCGCTTGCCGTCCGTCGCGCCTTCCAGCAGGCCGCAGCATTCGCGCGGGAAGGCCCGACGAGCCTCCGCCGCGATCCGCTCGCCCAGGGCGCCCGGCAAGTGCAGCGCAATCAAGGGCGCGGCCCGATCCGGGCGATCAGATGGCCGTCGTCCAGGCTCACGATGTCGACCTCGTCGCCGCTGTCCGAATGCAGGTGAAGGACGAGCCGGTTCGGCTCGGTCTGCAGGCCGACGATCTTCGCACCGGGCGGCAGCTCGAACCTGCTCCCCGTTCCGGGCGCGCTGCCCGGCGCATGGCCTGAGAACTTCAGGATCATGCCCACGACTAGCCCGACAAGCGCCAGGATGATAAGCGCGGACAGCACGATGACGGCGAGCTTCGCCGCGCGATGGCTCGCCGTGTTCCTGGGATCGACTGGAATGTCCGACACGAAAACCTCCGAGGGTGACGACGTCGCGCCGCGCCGTGCGGTGGTTGGCGCCGATCAGGCGGGCTGGCGGCTGGACCGATTCCTGGCCAGCGCGCTTGGCGATATCAGCCGCTCGCGCCTTCAGCAACTGATCGACGGCGGCGCTGTAACCCATACGCGCAAAACGATAAGAGACGCCAATTTCCGGGTCAAACCGGGCGAGGCCTATACCGTCTCGGTCCCCCCGCCTTTGCCGGCCGCGCCGCAGGGCCAGGATATCCCCCTCGACGTCGTCTATGAGGACAAGGACCTCATCGTGATCGAGAAGCCGGCCGGGCTCGTCGTCCATCCGGCGGCGGGCAATCCCGACGGCACGCTGG
>CAZCJI010000147.1:0-7559 GCA_964498625.1 uncultured Rhizobium sp. | reverse complement strand
CGTGATCCCGGTGATGGCGGAGCCGCACCCCATCGCGCGCGACGCGATAAATCTTGTCGATCTGCGCATGGGTCTGGAACGCGACAATTGGCGTTTTACGATGTGGTCTAAGAATCTTTTCGACAAGCAATACAACGCCGAGTATTCGACCGGCGGCTTCCTGTTCAAAGGCCAGCCGTTGTCATACGGCGTTGAACTGTCGAAGAAGTTCTAAAGCGCTTCAGTCCGGATGAACTGAGCGCAGAAGATAAGGTTGGCGGCGCAGCGCGGATTCGATGAACCGGGCCGCGTTGCGAAGAACAGGCAAGCGCGTGCGGATCAGTTCGTCCATCTTCACGCGCGAGGTAGAGGTGGAGCAGTTGATCGCTGCCATCGAGCGCCCATTGTCATCGAGTATCGGGACCGATAGGGAGATAAGGCCGTAGTCAAGTTCGTCCTGGATCGCCGAATAACCCGCTTTGCGGGCCGCTTCGAGAGTGCGCTTGAGCTCTGCTTTCGATGTGATCGTGTGCTCCGTAAACGCCTTGAAGCTACCGGTAGCCAGATATTGCGCACGCACCGTTTCGGATTCGAAAGCCAGAATCGCCCGGCCCAGCGAGGTCGCATAGGCGGGATAGCGCGTGCCGATGCCGGCCGCCAAGCGTACCATGCGGTTGGTCGAAACATGGACAAGGTAGAGAACATCGTAACCGCTAAGGACGGACAGAGACGAACTATCGCCGGTTTCGTCACGAACCGCTTGCAAATGAGGGCGCACGAGTTCGCCGAGGCTCATCGAGTCGAGATAGGCCGATGCGAAACTCATAACCTCCGGACGCAGCAGGAAATGGCGGTGATGTTTCGCGACATACCCCAGTTTGACGAGTGTGTTCAGACAGCGCCGCGCCGCGGCCGGCGAAAGTTTGGTGATGGCTGCCACCTCGCTCAGCGTCATCTGCGGATTTTCGCGGCCGAACGAGCGCAACACCGAAAGCCCGCGATCGAGCGTCGAAAGATACTCCGTGTCGCCCGCATCCCTTTTGCGGGACGGTGTGCCGGTCTTCCGCGATTGGGAATTACGGAGCTCGGCCGAAGCCTCGCGCTTTTGCATCAGTCACCTGTTCGCGGATTCACTTTCGATTATCGGTGGTCGAGTACCGGAAAACAACACGGGTCGAACCGATAAACGAAACAATGATGTCTTTAAGTGGAAAACGAAAATGCTGCCTCTATTCCCCACAAGTCTCGTCGGATCCTATGCCCAGCCGGATTGGCTGCTCGATCGCACCAGACTTGCCAAGAGTTTCCCGCCACGCGTCCGTGCCAGCGCGTTGTGGCGGATCACGCCCGAATGGCTTCAGGAGGCACAGGACGATGCAACGAGGCTCGCGATCCTGGATCAGGAACTCGCGGGCCTGGATATTATTACCGACGGTGAAATCCGCCGCGAAAGCTATTCCAACCGTTTTGCGACCGAACTTGACGGTGTCGATCTCGACAATCCCGGCACTGCGCTCGACCGCAGCGGTCATCCGAACGCTGTTCCACGCGTGGTCGGCAAGATACGCCGGCGCAACCCGGTAGAGGTGCGCGATCTTCAATTCCTAAAAGCGCACACCAGCAAACCCGTGAAGATCACCGTGCCCGGGCCCTTCACCATGTCCCAACAGGCACAAAATGATTTTTACAAGTATGAGAGCGAAATGGCGCTCGACTACGCGGAGGCTGTGAACGCCGAAATCAAGGATCTGTTCGCAGCCGGCGCCGATGTCGTTCAGATCGACGAACCCTACATGCAGGCGCGGCCCGCGAAGGCGCGGGAATTCGGCGTCGCTGCGATCAATCGCGCGCTTGAAGGCGTGAAGGGTACGACGGCGCTGCACATCTGCTTCGGCTACGCGGCGATCATCCACGAACGGCCAAGCGGCTACTCCTTCCTGCCGGAGCTGATACAGACGCCGATACAGCAGATTTCCATCGAGACCGCACAATCCAATCTGGATTGCGCGGTGATCAGTAAGCTTCCCGGCAAGACGATTATCCTCGGTGTTCTCGACCTTTCGACGCACGAGATTGAAACCCCGGAGACTGTCGCGGCCCGGATCGAACGCGCACTTCCCTACATCGATCCTAGAAAAGTCGTGCTCGCACCGGATTGCGGCCTGAAATACCTGCCGCGCGAGGTTGCCTTCGGAAAGATGCAAGCGATGGCGGATGGCGCGCGGATCATGCGCAAGAAGCTCGCCGCATGACCAAAGCACACCTGATCTTTATGCCGGGCATGCTTTGCGACGCGGCGGCCTGGCGTTCCCAGATCGACGGTCTGCGCGATCTTTGCGCGGTGGAGGTGTCTTCCTTCGGCGTTCTGGATAATTTCGATGCTATGGCGGATATGGTCCTTGCCAACGCACCCGAGAAATTCGCGCTTGCCGGGCATTCCATGGGCGGCCGCGTGGGGCTAGAAATTTATCGCCGCGCGCCAGACCGCGTGACGCACCTCGGACTTTTCGCAACCGACTATCGCGGACATCCGAGCGATGAAGCCCGCGCGGCCGAAAAGGCGCGCCGCAGCGGTACGCTTGCCAGAATAGAAGCTGAGGGCATGGAAGGCTTTGCACGGTTCTGGGTGACCCAGGTGGTCGCACGCGAAAACCTGGAGAATGCCATCTTGGTAGAGGACATCGTGGCGATGATGGCGCGGCATTCGCCCGATGTCGCGGCAGCACAAACGCTTGCGGGGCTTACGCGCCGCGATCAGGGCGATGTTCTGGCAAAAGTGACATGCCCAACCCTCTTTTGCGCGGGACGCAAGGACATGCTGCGGCCGGTCGAAGTGCATGCGGACATGGCGGCCCGGGTGGCAGGAAGCGAACTTGTCATTGCAGAACACAGCGCCCACATGGTCGCCATGGAGGAGGCCGGCACGGTGACAACGGCGATGCGGGCCTGGTTGTCGAAGCAGTAGTTGCCCACTTGCCCACCGCTGTAGAGTTTACGGGGTCATTCTCGCAGATCATGTGCCGTAACATCCTTAACGTGCCCATAAGCCAAGACACATAACGGCGGCCTTTTGGTGATGGGATTTGCCCATTCAATATCCCACGAATTTCGTGGGCACTAATCCTGTTGACAGAATGCGCAAGCGGCACGAGCCTTCGCCAACAGCTCCTGGGGAGGAACTGACTTGGAAGACGAAGCGCTTCTCTCGGAAATTTCCCATTTCTGCCGTCAGAATAACCTTGCCGAATCCACATTCGGGCGGCTCGCGGTTAATGACGGGAAATTGATGAACCGGCTGCGCACGGGCGGCCGCGTCACCAACGAAACACTCGCGCGTCTGCGAGATTTCATGAACGCCGATCGCGCGGTTCGGGCGGCGTCTCTTCCGCTGGCAGCGGAGCCGGCGGTACCCAACAAAACGCCGAAGCCGGCGCCGCCGCAAATCGATGCCGAGCGCAACTTCCGCTTCTATGACAACCGCCAGAAATATCTTCTATTCGTGACGACGTGCAGCGAGAAATGGGTTGTTGCGGATCGCGTGAGCGCGGAGCTTGCCAATATCCACCCGCGCCCGCCGGCGGTACGCGTGTTCGACGCCGGTGTCGGCGACGGCACGGTGCTGTCGCGCGTTATGCGTGCGATGCATCACCGTTTTCCGACCATGCCACTCCACATTGTCGGCAAAGAGATCAGTCTGGAAGATGTCCGTCTTTGTCTCGAGAAGATGCCCGACCGCTTTTTCGAGCATCCCTCGACCGTGCTGGTCATGACGAACATGAACTATGCCGAAGCGCCGTGGCTGACGCCATCGTCGGTTTCGGCCGCGACGAGCATGGTCTGGCACGAAGTCGCGCTCACCGGCAGCACCGGTCACGACTTCGAACAGCAGATCACCGAGCTGCAGCCGTTCCTGGCGAACCACTGGCGCGCGAAGGTGAGTCCGAAGTCCGGCAACCCAATCTACGAGAAGCCCATCGTGCTTGTGCTGTATCGCGAAGATTACAAATTCCTGCTGGATTCCGTGCGACCGCGGCGCGGCGCGGCGCATGCCGATTACGATCTGGTAATCGCGTCACAGCCCTATCGTGCTCGCGCTTCGGTCGAGTTCAAGGCAAGTCGGGTGATCGCGCCGCTGGCGCGCGCGTTGGGCCCCGGTGGACGGCTGCTTGGCATGCACAGTCACGGCGACGATCCGGGGCTGGAGATTATCCAACGGGTGTGGCCCGGCGAAAATCCCTTCGGCACCGACCGTCACAATCTGCTGCGCGCGGTGAAAGACGTTCTTGGCAAAGACGGGCGCAATCTGGGTTTCCATGCCGGATCGGATCGGCGGTCGCTGTTCCGATACGACATGCACACCTTGCCCAGCGAAGTCAGCGCCAGCATCGGCACATCGACGCTTCTGGCGGCTTGGAACGCCGCGATCTATGTCGCACAGATCGAGGATCATCGGCTCGCAAGCGTCATGTCGAACGATGGCTATCTCGATGCGACGCGCGAGGTTCTGCGCAAACATGGCGGGCTGTGGTTCCGGGACGAGTCTTTCGTTATCACGCGGCGCCAGGACCTCGCGTAATGTGCGAAACGCTAGCGACGACCGATCGGATCGCCCTGGCGCGCGAGCTTCGCGACCAGCGGTCCCCGCCGATGCAACAGCTAACATGCATATCGACACGTTCGGCGCCTTAAAAGGACAGCGAAGTGGCTGCGGGGATTGGCCCAGCCTCTACAGCCGAAAACGTTTCACAACGATTGGAACGGCGGCCTCGTTGAGCGGCGCCATAATGTGCGCTCCGGCGACGCCTGGAATCTCGCGCATCTCCTTTAGAAGGTCGGCGCAGATGGCGATACCTTCCGCTTTCGGATCGGATGCCCTGTCCAGGCGCTCGATGATCCAGTCCGGAATGATCGAACCCTTGAGAGTATTGACGATCCATCTTGCAGACTTTGCGGATGCCAGCGGCGCCACACCGACGATCACATGCAGTTTTTCAAGAATCCCTTGCGCGGACAGCACCGCGAGATAGCGACGCAGAATGGCGGTATCCATGCAGAACTGCGTCTGCGCGAATTGCGCGCCGGCCTCGATCTTTTTTCGCAAGCTCGCCGGCTGCCAGCCCTTCGGAGGATCTATCGGAGAATCCGCAACGCCGATGAAATAATCTGGACTACCACCAACCGCACGCCCGTGTGGAAGCCGGTGTTCGTCTCGGATCATAGCCGCCATGGCCACGAGCCCGCTGGAATCAAGATCGAAAACCGGCTTTGCATCGGGCTGATCGCCGGCCTTTGGATCGTCGCCAGTCAATGCCAACACGTTGACTATACCGAGCGCCGCCGCGCCGACAAGCTGGCTCTGCAACGCAATCCTGTTGCGGTCGCGGCAAGTGAGTTGAAGGACCGGTTCGATTCCTTCCCGCAGCAAAATGCTGGCTGCCACGGTGGAGTCCAAATGCGCACGTGCGTTTGCGCCGTCCGTTACGTTAACGGCATCGACCAGTCCTTTCAGCGGTAGTGCCCGCTCCAGCAACGCGCCCGTATCGGACGAAAGCGGAGGAGAAATTTCCGCCGTAAGAACAAATGTCCCGGATTCCAGCAAACGCCGCAGGTTCGATATCGCCAATGTTGTCTCCTCGGCCTTTCGATGGAGTACGGCCATGCACCGCTGAATAGTGCAGCACGATACAAAGATAGCGAAAGCGGTCGGTCAATTGCAGAAGAAAAGTGATTACCGCGCACAGGTGGGGTTCGTGACCAACACTTCGAGGGGCCGCTTGGTTTGCAACTCCCGGCGCTTGGTCGAAAGCGAAGGCGCCCACAGCGCCGCCCTCTTCCGCCCAGCGGTTTTGTTTGCCGCTTTTATGTCTACGCGGCTTGCCCCGTCGGCTTTAAAGCCGGGGACTCGTTTATCACGCGATGATTGGGCAAATGCACACACGCGCGCGTGCCCTTCCCCTGCTCGCTCTCAATCGTGAAAGTTCCGTCGTGGAGCTCCACAAGAGACTTTACAATAGGCAGTCCGAGCCCGGCACCTCCGTGAGAGCGGGCATATATGCCCTCCGCTTGCGCGAACGGCTCCATGACAAACTGAATCTTGTCCGAAGGTATGCCTTTGCCGTTGTCCTCCACGATCAAGTCCAATCCATGCGGAGCGTGTTCCAGACGTATCTCGATAAGGCCCCCTTCTTCTGTGAACTTCACCGCGTTTGAAACCAAGTTGATGAGCACCTGCCGGAGTCTCACTTCATCCACGCGCAAAAGAATGTCCCCGTCACCCGAAACGCGAATTTCCTTGCCGGCAATGGTGTCGTGACCGCCAAGCACCGCCAGTGCGCCATCCACGACATCTCCCAGTCGAACCACCCGATCCGCCAGTTCCACCTTTCCCGACTCGAGTCGAGCCATATCCAGAACATTGTTTAGAACGGCAAGCAGATGGCGCCCGCCGCCCGCTATATCGCGAATATATTCGCGCGTTTTCTCCGGCTTTGTCCCGCCCCCAAGTATGAGCTCCGAAAAGCCAATGATTGCATTTAGCGGAGTACGCAACTCGTGGCTCATATTCGCGAGGAAATGGCTCTTGGCAAGGTTTGCCTGTTGCGCAGCCTGCATTGCGATACGCAGCTCTGCTTCGGCGGTAGTGCGCCGTTCAATTTCACCGTCCCTCTCCAGGAGAGTTTCGACCAGCTCAATATTTTTCTGAGCAATGTCTTTTTGATGATGCTTGAGAGTGACATGCCGCCAGGCGAACCAAACAAGGAGCAGAGTTATTCCGGCGATAATGACGCAAAGTACTATCAGCTGTAGTTCGCCCTGGGATCGGCGCAGCTTGATGTCACGCTCGAGTCCGGCGGACTTGAGCTGCTCGATTTCAAGATCCTGTCTCGCGAAGTCAAACTTCGCGCCGAGCAAAGCGAAATTGGTAGATGCGGCGAGCGAACGGCCTTGATCATCCAGCCGCTTGAACGCCTCAAGATGAGCCATCGCTAACGGTAAATCGCCCTTGGCTTTGTATATCACGTACGCAATCTGGTGCATGTCTCGAAAGGTCGGCGTAGTCGTCCCGAGCTCGACGCCACGAAAAGCATTCTGCAGGTCGATAGCCGCCGCGTGAAGATTCCCGCGCCGATAGTCTATTTCAGCTTTCACACCCCACGAAAATCGTTCTTCTTCATTTTGATCCGTGCTTGCCTCGAGTTTGAGGGCCCGGGTCACCGCACGTTCGGCTTCAGCAAGCTTGTTAATTCTCGCATAGCTCACCGCGAGACTGTTAAGGATGCTGGCCTCCAGCGTTGCGCTCTTCAGCGAGGAAACAATGTTCAAAGCCTGCTCAAAACGGGGGATTGCCCGCGCATAAAGACCCATCTGCTGAAAAGCAGAGCCGAGGTTGTTTGCGGCGGCGAGCGAAATTGCCGGATCGCCGGAATAAGCCTCGACGGCTTCGTTGTAGTAACGGATTTCGCGATCAAAATCGCGGGCCCTCTCATAGAGCCCTCCGAGGTCGAGCAAAACGATCGCCTGCCTGCGGCGGATTCCAAGCTGAACGAAAATTGAATGCGCTTGCTGATAATTCTTCAGTG
>CAZCJI010000146.1:0-7571 GCA_964498625.1 uncultured Rhizobium sp. | reverse complement strand
GCCTGCGACGTGCCTTCGCATCTCTATTCGTTTTCGTTCGAGCAGAACCCGAACTGGTCGCGCGCTTATTCGCCGGCACAGGAAATCTGGAAGTACCAGAAGGCGACGGCGGAGAAGCACGGCATCATGCCGTTCATCCGTTGCGATGCCGAAGTCGCGCGCGCGGAATATGACGATGCTGCGCAGTTGTGGCGTCTGACGCTGAAGAGCGGCGAACAGTTTGCGGCGCGTTCGCTCGTCGCCGGCGCAGGCATTCTGCACGTGCCGTTCCATCCGGAGATCAAAGGCGCGGAAACATTCACCGGCAAGGTGATGCACACCGCGAATTGGGATGACAGCTACGATCTCACCGGCAAGCGCGTCGCGGTGATCGGCACCGGTGCGAGCGCCGTACAGCTCGTGCCCGGCATCGCGGAGAAGGTTGCGCATCTCGATCTCTATCAACGCACGCCCGGCTGGGTGATCCCGCGCATGGACTACGCGTTCGAGGAAAAGTCCAAATCGCGGTTCGCGCGCGTTCCGTTCCTCCAGCGTCTCTGGCGCAATCTGATTTACTGGCGCGCGGAGATGCTCGCCATCGGCTTCACGCGCAAGCCGAAGATGGTCGCGAAATTCCAGAAGCTCGCCGAAAACTATATGCAGCACGCGATTCGCGATCCCGAGCTGCGCAAGAAGCTGACGCCGGACTTTCCACTCGGCTGCAAGCGCGTCCTGATCTCGGACGATTTCTATCCGTCGCTCCAGCGCGAGAATGTCGAGGTCATCACCGACCGCGTCACGGAGATTCGTCCCAACGGTGTCGTGACCGCGGACGGGAAACTACGCGAAGTTGATGCGATCCTCTATGCGACAGGTTTCCGCGTCACCGACTGGCTCAGCCATGTCGATATCCGCGGCCAGGGCGGGCGCGAACTGATCGACGATTGGCGCGATGGTGCCTACGCCTATTACGGCGTCACCGTGAACGGCTATCCGAACATGTTCCTGCTGCTCGGGCCGAACACGGGCCTGGGTCACAACTCGGTCGTGTTCATGATCGAAGCGCAGGTGCGCTATGCGATGGACTGCATGCGCTGGCTGTGGAACGGAGCGGGCACGGTCGAGGTGAAGAAAGATGTGCAGGACACGTTCAACGCCGAGCTGCGCGAGAAGATGAAAGGCACGGTGTGGATGAGCGGCTGCAAGAGCTGGTACCTCAACACCAACGGCACCAACTCGACGATCTGGCCCGACTTCACCGTGACCTATTGGTGGAAGACGCACAGTGCCGACAAGAAGGACTACCACCTTGCGCCCGCGCGCGTGCCGGAGAAGGTCGCGGCCTGACGCCCCGTGCGCTAGACAGTCTGCGAAACGTTGAGTTTTGGGAATGGCACGCTAGGCACAGGTTTGCCCAGGAATGCGCAAAGCGCGTTCCAGCCTTGGCCCGCGGAGATATCAAGTTCGAGAAGTTTTTCAGCCGGCTTATCCGCGAAGAAGTTGTGAACGCGCTTTTCGAACGCGCGGTAACTATCGCGGACATCAGGCTCTTCGCCGTAGAGCGCGAACTCGATCTCCGCATCGGCGAGTGGCCGTTTCGCAAAGGATTGCCGGAATGATTCCATGTCATCTGCCCAACTCACCCGGCGGTGATGCTTCCAAAATGATTGCGTCCAATCATCCGCATCGCGCTGCGTGAAGATGAATCTGGCGTTGGGATAGAGGTGATAGAGCCGTTCAAAGTGCGGAGAGACGCTGCAATCCGTGCAGGCGCCGAGCATGAAGAAATCCACGTCCGAAAGGATTTGATGCGTCAGCGGGTTCGTCCAATGCGCGGTGTCGATGCCGAGGATTTCCAGAGCGCTTGCCAGAGACGTTGTGCCGGTGCGGGAAAGACCTATCCCGAAGATCTTGGGCTCCGCGAAGACCTCTGATCTTGGTTTTGCCAGGCGCGTGCGGACGCCTTCGAAAAGTTTGAAGCTGCCGGAGCCAGCCAGATGCTGCCGCTTTTTGTCGAACAATGCCGAATAGGGTTGAAACCGCTCCAGCGCGAGAAGGAGACCGAGCTCTGTTTCCAGGGCCTCGTCTTTTCGCTCCTCCGGCAGGTCCGCCCGCATCCGGCGGAGACGCGTGAGCAGGGATTGCCAAAGCGCGCGCCGTGAGCCCTGCTCGACAAATCTTGGAATGAAACGAAAGCAGGCATCGATGCCTTTTGGTGTCTCCACCTGCTTTTCGATCTGCGTGAGCAGGGCCGCGCCTTCCCGCCATGCGCCCAGCGCGGCGAGAAATCTCAGGGCCTGAGCACGATCCTTGTCACCGCCGCCAACGGCGACATTTTGAAGAACATAGTCCCGCAATTCTTCGCGGCGCTGACGGGAATCCGGAAGATCGCGGCACGCCTCCATCGCCGCGCCGACATAAGCCGTTTTGTAGTGGCGATTGTGTGGGAATTCCTCAGACAAACACAGATAGACCGCGGCCGCTTCGGCGAACGCGCCTTGGTCCAGAAGAGATTTCGCTTTCTCGTTCGCGGCGTTGCGCGAACTTACACCCGCCTGCATGGCGGCAGCATACTACGATCCGCGCGAATGTGCTGGCGCAAAGCCCGCGCTCAAGGCGCGGAAGGACTCGTGGATGATCGTCTCGAAATCGCATTCGGCGTCGAGCTTGCCGGCAAGTTGCAGCACGACCGCGCCATGCAGCGACGCCCAGAACACATGCCCGATCAGTATGGGATCGCCTTCGAGCAAGCCGGCATCGACGAGCCCTCGCACATACGCCGTCATGGTGTGACGCGCGCGCGTGGTGGCCTTCGCAAGCTCAGGATAAGTCGTCTCCTCCGGCTGGGTCATGTCGAACATCAGCTTGTACGAGGCCGGCTCGCTGAAGGCGAAACGGACATAGGCGTTGCCGACGGCGCTGCCGCGTCCTGCAGGATCGGATTGGCCCGCGAACGCGCGTTCGAGTTCGTCTGAAAACCGGTCGAACACGGCTGCCCTCACCGCGGCCAAGATCTCTTCCTTATCCTGGAAATAGCGATAGGGGGTCATGGCGCTCACACCTACGGCGGCAGCGACCTCACGCATGGTGAAGCCTTCGCGCCCCTTCTCGGCAAAGATTCCAGTTGCGGCAGAAATCAGTTTTTCGCGGAAATCCGCCAAATCCGTGGATGTCAGAACGCGTGGCAAAGAATTTCTCCCCGTCAGACCTTGTATTCCAGCGTCGCGTTACCATATAAATTTACACAGTAAGAATATGGATGCAACGGAGGAATGCGATGAATGCTCCCGTTCGGATCAATCCTTATCTGACCGGCAATTTTGCGCCTGTCCGCAGCGAGAGCGACTACTTAGACGTAAAAATCCGCGGGATTATTCCCAAAGACCTTCGCGGTTCTTACTATCGCAACGGTCCCAATCCGCAGTTCGAACCGCGCGATCCGAACCATCATTGGTTCGCGGGCGACGGCATGATCCATGCCTTCCATGTCGAAGATGGCAAGGTCTCGTATCGCAATCGCTACGTCCACACGAATAAATACGTCCTCGAACACAAAGCCGGGCGTTCGCTGTTCGGCACGTTCGGCAATCCGATGACATCCGATCCTTCGGTGGCCGGACAGGACTCCGGCGTCGGCAACACCAACATCGTCTGGCACGCAGGCAAGCTGCTCGCGCTCGAAGAGGGCCACAATCCGTTCGAAATGGATCCGGTTACGCTCGAGTCGCGCGGCTATGTCGATTATGCGGGCAACGCGATGCGCTTCACCGCACATCCGAAGATGGATCCCGAAACCGGCGAGATGGTGTTCTTCGGCTATTCAGCCGGCGGCGGATTCTTCAACGACGATGTGGCCTACGGCGTCGTCGATAAGACCGGCAAAGTTACGCGCCTCGACATGTTCAAGGCGCCGTATTCCAGCATGATCCACGATTTCTTCGTGACGCGGAATTACGTGGCGTTCCCGGTGCTGCCACTGACCGGCAGTCTGCCGCGCGTGATGGGCGGCGGTCCGGCCTTCGCCTGGGAGCCAGAGAAGGGCTCGCATATCGGCGTGATGCGCCGCGACGGCGACGTGAGTTCGATCCGGTGGTTCACGACCGATCCCTGCTATGTCTTTCATCCCATGAACATATGGGAAAACGGCGACAAGATTTATGCGGACGTGATGCAGTACGCGAATGCGCCGCTGTTTCCGAACGTGGATGGCTCTCCGGGCAAGCCGGCCGGCGCGCGTCTGGTGCGCTGGACGTTCGATCTCGCAGACAACACCAATACGATCAAACAGGAAAAGCTCGACGACATGACGGGCGAATTCCCGCGGCTTGACGAGCGCTTCGCCGGTCTGCCGTATCGCCATGGCTATTACGCGGCGAGTTCGACGAATTCCGAAAAGATCCTGTTCGACTCCATCGCGCATATCGACCACAGGACCGGCAAGCGCGCGGTGCACACCTTCGCACCAGGCGATGCGCCAGGCGAGCCCGTATTCGTTCCGCGCACGGCCGATGCACCGGAAGGCGATGGTTTTCTGGTCGCGACCGTCTATCGCGGCAACACCGATACTAGCGATTTCGTCGTGTTCGATGCCCAGGACGTGGCCAAGGGTCCGATCGGGGTCGCCGAACTCCCGCGCCGCGTACCGTTCGGCTTCCACGGAAACTGGCGCCAGGCCTAGCTGAAATATCCCTCACCCTGAGCTTATCGCCCCTCGACAGGCTCGGGGTGAGGACAACGCAATCCCCCTCATCCTGAGCTTGTCGAAGGATGAGGGCACTCCTATATCGAATTCGGTTCAAGAGGGGTCTTCGCATGATCCGGTTGTTTCAGGCTTTTCTGCCGATCCTGAATGATTTCCTTTCGACCATCGTGTTCGTGATTCTGATGGCGGTCACGAACAATCTGGTGCTGTCGGTCGCGGCCGCCATGGCGGTGGGAGCCGCGCAGATCGCGATTGAGAAAATCCGCGGCCGCAAGATCGAGTTGATGCAATGGGCGAGCCTCGCGCTCGTGATCGTTCTTGGCAGCGCCGCGATCTATTTCCACGACCCGCGCTTTGCGATGATCAAGCCGAGCGTCGCCAATTTCGCCATCGGGCTTGTGATGCTGACGCCGAACTGGATGGGCCGTTATCTGCCGCAGATCGTGAAGGACAATGTCTCGGTTACCGCTCTGACGGTGTGGGGCTATATCTGGGCCGCGATGGAGATCGGGCTCGCCATCGCGAATGCGTGGGTCGCGCTGATGTTTGGGCAGAAGATCTGGCTGGAATACACGGCCTTCGTGCCGATAGGCGCGCAGATCGGCCTGTTCCTGATCCAATATGCGTGGATGCGTATCACCATCGGCCGGACGATCCGCGCGCGCATGGCAGCGCAAGCCGCCTAGCGCAGCGTGCCGTGAGCGCCTAAGGATGCGCGCATGACGACGCTGCTGGGCATTCTGAACATCACCGAGGATTCGTTCTCCGACGGGGGCAAGTTTCTCGATCCCAAGATCGCGCGCGATCATGCGCTAACGCTGGCGAAGGATGCCGATGTCATCGATCTGGGTGCTGCGTCGTCGAAGCCCGATGCCAAACCAGTGCCGCCGGATGTCGAAATCGCGCGCATGGCGCCGGTTGTCGCATTGTTGAAGGCAAACGGCGTCGTCGTTTCGGTCGATACTTTCGCGCCGGAGGTCCAGCGCTGGGCGCTGGCGCAGAATGTCGAATACCTGAACGACGTGCGCGGCTTTCCCGATGCCACGCTGTATCCGGCACTCGCAGCTTCGTCGGCAAAGCTGATCGCCATGTTCTCGGTGGAAGGCTTGGGCCCCGCCACGCGGCTGCGCGTGCCTGCGGAAGAACTGTTCGATCGCATCTCGCATTTTTTCGAACAGCGCATCGCAGCGCTCACGCAGGCAGGAGTCGCGCGCGAGCGCATCATCCTCGATCCCGGCATGGGTCTTTTCCTTGGCAGTCATCCCGATGCATCGTTCACCGTGCTGCGCCAGATAAGCGGATTGAAACGCCGATTCGCACTTCCGGTCTTGATCTCGGTCTCGCGGAAATCTTTCTTAAGAAAACTCGTCGGCCGCGAGGTGCCTGACATCGGCCCGGCGACCTTGGCGGCCGAACTTTATGCCATGCGCCAGGGCGCCGACCTGATCCGCACCCACGACCCTCGCGCGCTCAAGGACGCTTTGGCGGTTTTCCGGGCTTTGGAGGGCAACAAGGCGTAACCGAGCGTGATGGCGGTCCTGGCTAAGGTTTTGTTATAATTGGCCGAACAAGAATACGCCTACACCGTCCGAGGACCTCATGCCCAATTCCCGCAAGCTGTTCGGCACCGATGGGGTGCGCGGGCTCGCCAACAAATTTCCGATGACGCCCGAGATCGCGATGAAGGTCGGCATGGCCGCTGGGCGCATCTTCACGCGCGGCGACCATCGCCATCGCGTCGTGATAGGCAAGGACACGCGCCTGTCCGGCTACATGATCGAGAGCGCGCTGGTCGCGGGCTTCACCTCGGTCGGGATGGACGTGTTCCAGTTCGGTCCGTTGCCGACGCCGGCGGTGGCGATGCTCACGCGTTCGCTGCGCGCCGACATGGGCGTGATGATCTCGGCCTCGCACAACGCTTACCACGACAACGGCATCAAGCTGTTCGGACCGGATGGCGAAAAGCTTTCCGACGAGCGCGAGCAGGAAATCGAAGCCCTGATGTCGAACGGCCTTGAGGAAGGTCTCGCCGCGGCCAGCTTCATCGGCCGCGCCAAGCGCATCGACGATTCCCAGGCACGCTACATCGAATTCGCCAAGCGCACCTTTCCGCGCAACCATCGCCTCGACGGGATGCGCATCGTGCTCGATTGCGCGAACGGTGCCGCCTACAAGGTTGCGCCGGCCGTCCTGTGGGAACTGGGCGCCGATGTTGTCACGCTCGGTGTCGAACCGAACGGCATGAACATCAATCTCGATTGCGGTTCGACGTCGCCGGAAGCGATGCAGGCGAAGGTGCGCGAAGTGCGCGCCGATTTCGGCATTGCGCTCGACGGCGATGCGGACCGTGTGGTGATGGCGGACGAGCAGGGCCGCATAATCGACGGCGACCAGATCCTGGCGCTGATCGCGCGCTCCTGGTCGCAGAACGGGTTGCTCAAGGGCGGCGGCGTTGTCGGCACGGTGATGTCGAACGCCGGTCTCGACCGGTATCTGCAAACCCAGGGCCTCAAGCTCGCGCGCGCACAGGTCGGCGACCGCTATGTCATCGAGGAAATGAAAAAGGGCGGCTTCAATGTCGGCGGCGAACAGTCCGGCCATATCGTGCTCTCCGATTTCGCCACCACCGGCGACGGACTGGTCGCTGCGTTGCAGGTGCTGGCGGTGCTGGCGATGGAAGACACGAAGGCGAGCGAGGCCGCGCATCTCTATGAGCCGCTGCCCCAGATCCTGGAGAATGTGCGCTTCAAGAAGGGCATGCCGCTCGAGGACGCGCGCGTGAAGAAATGCATCGAAGACGGCACGGCGCGCCTCAACGGCTCAGGCCGCATTCTCGTGCGCAAATCGGGCACCGAGCCCGTGATCCGCGTGATGGCGGAAGGCGACGACG
>CAZCJI010000145.1:0-7587 GCA_964498625.1 uncultured Rhizobium sp. | reverse complement strand
CCTCGAAGATGATCTGGGTAAGCACGGAACGCGTGATATCCTCGCCGGTGCGCGCATCGCGCACTTCGAACTCCGTGCCCTCCTTGACCATCTCGCAGAGATGATCGAGCGTCACATAGGTCGAGGTCTGCGTGTTGTAGAGCCGCCGGTTCGCATATTTCTTGATGACGACCGGATCGGCCTTGCCCTTGTCTTCCACCGCGCGTCCAAACCGTTGAATTGTTGAGCGTTTCGCGCCTTCTCACCGGGCGCTACGGAAACCAACAGAAGCATCACATTTCCCAGACTGTCCAGTGTTTTTACGCGGTTGCGGCAAAGTCGTATTCGCCGTAAGGGATTTAATGGCCTGATTTTGCTGGTATAAATTCTCCCGTTTACCGTTGCTCGCATTCGCGGCAGTTTGCACGCGCAAGCAACATCGCGACTGCAAAAGAGGTTTCCATGGAAGATGTCGTCATCGTGTCCGCCGCCCGCACGCCGGTCGGTTCCTTCAACGGGTCTTTCGCGAATGTGGCCGCGCACGATCTCGGCAAGACCGCGATCCAGGCGGCGCTCGCCCGCGCGCATGTCGAGGGCAAGGATGTTTCCGAAACGATCATGGGCCAGATCCTGACCGCGGCGCAGGGGCAGAACCCGGCGCGCCAGGCATCGGTGAATGCCGGTATCCCGTACGACACGCCTGCCTGGATCGTGAACCAGCTTTGCGGTTCCGGCCTGCGCGCGGTCGCGCTCGGCTATCAGGCGATCCTGAACGGCGATGCGACGGTGGTCGTTGCGGGCGGGCAGGAATCGATGAGCCAGGCGCCGCATGCCGCATATCTGCGCGCCGGACAAAAAATGGGCGCTCTCGAGTTCACCGACACGATGCTGAAGGACGGGCTGATCGACGCCTTTCACGGCTATCACATGGGCGTCACGGCGGAGAACGTCGCGCAGCGGTGGCAGATCACGCGTGAGATGCAGGACACATTCGCGGTCGCTTCGCAGAACAAAGCGGAAGCCGCGCGCAAATCCGGCCGCTTCAAGGACGAGATCGCGCCGGTGACGATCAAGGGCCGCAAGGGCGACACGGTCGTCGATACCGACGAGTTCATCCGCGACGGCGTCACGCTGGAAGGCATTCAGGGTTTGAAGCCGGCCTTTGACAAGAGCGGCACGGTCACCGCCGCAAACGCATCCGGCATCAATGACGGCGCGGCGGCCGTCGTGCTGATGACGGCGAAAGACGCGCAGGCGCGTGGACTGAAACCGCTGGCGCGCATCGCGTCATGGGCGACGGTCGGCGTCGATCCGGCGGTGATGGGCTCGGGTCCGATCCCTGCCTCGAAGAAGGCATTGGAGCGTGCGGGCTGGAAGGCCTCCGATCTCGATCTTATCGAAGCCAACGAAGCCTTCGCGGCACAGGCTTGCGCGGTCAACAAGGACATGGGCTGGGATACGGCAAAAGTGAACGTCAATGGCGGCGCGATCGCCATCGGTCATCCAATCGGTGCGTCGGGTGCGCGTGTACTGACGACCTTGCTCTACGAGATGGGCAAGCGCGACGCGCATAAAGGTCTTGCAACGCTCTGTATAGGCGGCGGTATGGGTATCGCCATGTGCGTGGAGCGGTAGCGCAACGCACCGGACAGGGGTGGGCATGGAGCGGCAGGCTGGCTTATTGCTGGCGACCGTCTTTCACTGCAAAACCTGAAAAGATCGCGGCATCAAATCGCCTGCGCTAGATGCAATTGCACGATGCCCGCCATTTTCTGGACCGTAATCTCTCTTCTAAATTGGGAGAGCGAGATGCGATTCACTCTGGGCGGTCTGAAACTGGCGGCATCGGCAATTACCGTGGTGTGCGTTGCGAGCGCTGTGACGGCGCAGGCGGCGGTGACGGAAGCGCCGATCTTCACGTTTCCGTCGGGCGCTGGCGGTATTGCGGCGGATGGCGCGGAAGCTGACGGAGATTTCGTCGTTTCCGGCGGCCTGTTCTATGGCATAGCGCTCGAGGGTGGAAAGTCCGCGCTCGGCTGTTCGTCGGGGTGCGGTACCGCGTTTTCCGTCTCGCCGGGCGGCACGTTCAACCTGCTCCATGTCTTCGGCGCCAAGGGCAAGGACGGTTTGATGCCGTCCGCCGGCATGATTTTGGACAAGAAAACCTTCTATGGAGTCACCGAGTTCGGCGGCAACGTGAATTGCGGCGCGGGCAGCGGCAATGGCTGCGGCACCGTCTTCTCGATGACCGCCGGTGGCAAGGAGAAGGTCATCTACGCCTTCAATGGCGAAGAGAATGACGGCACGGACGGTATCGAGCCTTCGAGTCCGCTTCTGGATGTCGATGGCACCTTATACGGCGTGACGGCGCCGGGCGGTTCGGGCTGTGACACAGCCGGCTGCGGCACCTTTTTCTCCATCGCGCCCGATGGCACGGAAAAAGTGCTCTACACATTCAAGGGTGGCTTCGACGGCGCCAATCCCTCCGGTCATCTCATACAGGTTGGGAAGCTGATCTACGGAGAAACGCTGACCGGCGGCGGCTCCGGCTGCAATGGCGAAGGATGCGGGACCGTCTTTTCGATCTCCACTAACGGTGCCGAAAATGTCGTCTACGGCTTCCAGGGTGGCAAGGATGGCGAAACGCCCAATCGCGGATTGCTGCAGGTCGGAAAGGTGATGTACGGAACGACATTCAATGGCGGCGGTTCCGGATGCACCGGAAATATTGGCTGCGGCACGATCTTCTCGTTGACCACAAAAGGGAAGGAGACGGTTCTTCATTCCTTTGTCGGTACTGATGGCGCACATCCCCGCGCCGGCCTGCTCAACGCAAGCGGGACGCTCTACAGCACTACGGAGTTCGGCGGGCTCTTGTCCAGTTGCAACAAGACCGGCTGCGGCTCCGTTTATTCCATCCAACCCGATGGTTCGAGGTTCGCGACGATCTACAATTTTGCGGGCGGCACCGATGGCTGTTTCCCGACCGGGTTGCTCACCAATCTGTCAGGGGCTTTCTACGGCTCCACCGCACAATGCGGCGACGCCAGCGCGAATGCCGGCACGATCTTCAAACTGACGGTGAATTGAACGGCAGCCACTTTCCGCCGCTTGGAGACCAAGGATCAAAGCAAGCGGTCGCCCGGCGCTTTGACATAGTGCCGCCAGACATAGCCCCACGGCACGATCACGAGGAAGATCGCGACCAGCGAGCAAGGAAAGAGGTTGTCTGTAATGTCCTGGTTCGCGGTGCCGTCGCGCCATGCGGGATAGGCGATGGTGGTGAGCCAGATGATTTTCCACGCCATCTCCCAGAAGATGAGCGGCAGCATCTTCAAAGGGTAGCGCAACCCGATCACGGCCAGAACCACCATGGCCAGCAGCATCGAGTCCATGACGCCGTGATCGAAGGCCCACGGTTTGTGGTGCAGGAAAGCCGGCACGATGATCGAGCCCATGCCGCCGGCCATGAGGGCGTAACCGGCGCGCAGGAGGTATAGCCGCAACAGCGCGACATCATCGGCCGGGCGGGAGACGGCGGCCGTGATTGCAGGCATCACTCGACCTCCCTCAGGATTTTCTCGACGCTTGCCACGCGCGTCTTGAGCTCCGCGAGTTCGCTCTGGATCGCAGACAGCGTCGCGGCGTTGCCCGATTGCGCGGTGACGGCGTCTGCCGCGAGCTTGCGATAGGCCTCCAGCGTCTGCGTCTGTACGTCCGCTGCCTTGGCAGCGGCCCAGTATTTGAGTCCAAAGATCGCGAGGGGGGTGCCGGACAAGACCCCCAGGGTGATGAAATAAACGATTGTTGTCATGGTTTTTCCTTTCACTTGGAATCGGCGAGTGACTTGGCGGCTTGTGCGATGGCCGCGGGCGTGAGTTCGAAGTGGAACTTCGTCACTTCGAAATAGTTGAGCGCCTTGCCGTCGCTGGAAAGTTCCAGCTGCGACGTGACGAGTCCGGCCTCTTCGAGTTTCTGCAAATGCAGATGGAGCAGGGGCCGGCTGATGCCGACCTCGCGCGCAAGCTGGCTGACATAATTGCGCCCGCCCTTCGTCAGTGCCGCCACGATCCGCATACGGTGCGGATTGGCGAGCGCCGACAAGGCGGCAAGCAACTGGTCTCCGGTAAGTGCCAACAGACAGCTCCATCAGACATATGTAAGAAAAAACTTACACATGAAAGACAGAATTTCAAGAGGCCTGATGCGAAATTTCTGCCACGGAGGAGATGTCTTCTAGAAAACGCCCGGAATCAGCCGGTAGCGCACGCCTTGCGAGAAACTCTGGTAGAGTGGATCGCGGATCAGGACACGTTCTTCGCGAAGCAGGCGGACAATCTGCAGACAGAAGGCCAGTCCGTAAAGGATCGTGTTCAGGACAGACGGCATCAGCAGCAGAAAGCCGACATGAGTCATCGTGTAGCCCAGATACATGGGATGGCGCACAAACCGATAAGGCCCCGTGCTTTCCACGCCGCGATTGGCGGCCACGATCCCGAAGCTGCGGCCAAGGCTCACCTTGGCCGCGATCTGTATACATAGTCCCAGCATGATGATCGCGTCGCAGGCCGGCATTGGAAGCAGCGGAGCGCCTGTTGCGTTCGGGATGATCATCAACGGGATGGTGGAGCCGATGATCGCCACGCTCCAGTCGAACGGATCGCGTGAGACCCGCGTGCTGAAACGCCGGACCACAAGGAAGAACAGGGGAATGCTTTCGGACATAACCAGCAAGATGCTGCCGATATTCAGCGACTGGACCGTCAAGTGCAGAAGCCGGACAACAAACTGTCCGTAGACCGCGAGGATCAACAGCCGTTCCCCGATATCCAGAACCAGTGCTGTTCGCGGAAAGGAATTTTGCGGCGATGGCTCGTCGGCTACCAGCGGTATGGGCTCTGCGTTTTTCATGCGGACTCGGCGTGTTTTCCCCAAGCCAACCTAAGCGCCAATGATTTCCTTTGATTTAAGAGCCGAAGCGGCGCTTGAGTTCGGGATCGGGGAACAAAATGATGGGACTTGCCCACGACAGCCGATCCTGTGTGTTATACGAAAATAAACCATACCGGACGGGGAACGGCCGGGTTTCAGGGAGAGTACAATGGCACGGGTAGCGATCGTCACCGGCGGAACACGCGGCATCGGCGAGGCGATTTCAGTGGGATTGAAGAACGCCGGTTACAAGGTCGCGGCGAATTACATGGGCAATGACGAGCGCGCCAAGGCGTTCTCCGAGCGGACGGGTATCGCGGTCTACAAGTGGGACGTCGCCGATTTCGATGCCTGTCAGGCCGGTGTGAAGAAAGTCGAGGCAGATCTCGGTCCCGTAGACGTGATCGTCAACAACGCCGGCATCACGCGCGATGGCACGATGAAGAAGATGGCGCGCCACGGCTGGGACGATGTGCTCGATACCAATCTGGGCGGCTGCTTCAACATGTGCAAAGCGGCCTGGGACGGGATGCTGAGCCGCAGCTTCGGGCGTGTGGTGAATATCGGCTCGATTAACGGGCAGGCGGGGCAGTATGGCCAGGTGAATTACGCAGCGGCGAAGTCGGGCATCCATGGTTTCACCAAGGCACTCGCCCAGGAAGGCGCGCCCAAAGGCATCACCGTGAACGCGATCGCGCCCGGCTATATCGACACCGACATGGTCGCGGCCGTTCCGCCAGAGGTTTTGGATAAGATCAAGTCGCGAATTCCGGTTGGGCGTCTCGGCAAGGCTGAAGAGATCGCGCGTGGTGTGCTGTTCCTCGTCGCCGACGACGCCGGTTTTGTCACCGGCTCGACCATGTCGATCAACGGCGGGCAGCATATGTATTGAATCTCGCGTCCTCATGCTTCGACAAGCTCAGCATGAGGGGTTATTCAAATTCCCTCACCCTGAGCTTGTCGATGGGTGGGGGAGCGCGGCCGTCAATGTCCTTGATCCTTTCCATTGAGAAGCTCACCGCCATCCGCGGCGGGCGGGTGCTGTTTCGCGATTTGAGCTTTCGCGTCGAGGCGGGGCAGGCGCTCTGCATCGAAGGCGCGAATGGTGTTGGCAAGACCTCATTGTTGCGGATGCTTGCCGGGTTTCTCGCGCCCGCGGCAGGAACGGTTCGCCTTGGCGACATCGAAGAGGCTGAGGAGCGTGGCAAGCTCGTCGGCTGGCTCGGGCATCAGGATGCTGTCAAAGCGCAAATGACCGTGCGCGAGACGCTGGCATTCTTTGCGCAGCTTTACCGCGGTGAGGGTGACATCGATGAAGCGATGGAAGTTGTCGGCCTTTCGCGCCTCGCCGACCTGCCGGGACAATATCTTTCGGCTGGACAGAAAAAGCGTGTCGCGCTGGCGCGGCTGAAATTGTGCGGTCGTCCGCTGTGGCTGATGGATGAGCCATTGGCATCACTCGATATCAAAGGAAAAAAGATCGCTGCCGATCTTATCGCGGCGCATTGCGCAAGTGGCGGCATCGCGATTGTTGCGACACATGAACCACTTGGTATTGCTTGCGAGAGGCTGGTGCTGTGAGCGCGCTGCTTCTTCGCGACATAAGGCTGGCGACGCGCGCGGGCGGAAGCGCGATGCTGGCGCTTGCGTTCTTCGCCGCTGTAGCGACCTTGGTGCCCCTTGGTGTGGGCGCCGATCTGAAATTGCTCGCGCGGATCGCGGGCGGTGTGCTATGGGTCGCGGCCGTACTCGCAGCGTTGCTCGCCCTGGATCGCCTATTTCAGGCCGATTTCGAGGACCGCTCGCTGGATGTGATCGCGCTGTCGCCGCTCTCACTGGAAATGACGAGCTTCGCGAAGATCTCTGCCCATTGGCTGACAACCGGGCTGCCGCTCACGCTGTTGTCGCCGTTGCTGGCGGTGCTGTTCGGGCTGCCGGAAAACGCGACGCTCGCGCTGTTCGCTTCGCTCCTGATCGGCACTCCTGCGGTCAGCGCCATCGGTGCCATCGGCGCCGCACTTACGCTGTCGATCCGCCGCGGCGGTTTGATCCTGCCGCTGATCGTGTTGCCGTTGTTGTCACCCGCCGTGATCTTCGGAGCAGGCGCCGTGCTGGCCGCGCTTGACGGGCTGGGCAACGGTGCGCTGCCGCTACTCGCTGCTTTCTCGTTCTTTGCCTGCGTGCTTTCGCCCTTTGCCACCGCCGCAGCGGTCAGGCTCAATCTCGGAAGCTAGGTCACCATGCTCCGCTACGCCAACCCGACACGCTTTATGCAACTGAGCGGCACGCTTATGCCGTGGTTCGCGGGCGTGTCCATAGCGCTGCTCGCAACCGGGCTTTATCTCGGTTTCACCGCGCCGCCGGATTACCAGCAAGGTGATACGGTGCGCGTCATGTTCATCCATGTGCCCGCCGCATGGACGGCGATGATGGCGTACGGGTTGATGGCGGTTACGTCTCTGGTCGGGCTTGTCTGGCGGCATCCGTTGGCAGACGTGGCCGCGAAATCCGCCGCGCCGTTGGGAGCCGTTTTCACCGCGCTCGGCCTTATCACCGGCTCGCTCTGGGGGCGTCCAATGTGGGGGGCTTGGTGGGTGTGGGACGGAAGGCTGACCTCGTTTCTGCTGCTCCTGTTCCTCTATCTCGGCTACATCGCGCTTTGGAACGCGATCGAGG
>CAZCJI010000144.1:0-7588 GCA_964498625.1 uncultured Rhizobium sp. | reverse complement strand
AACCTTGTCGAGGCCGATCTGCTCGCCCCAGTACATCGGGCCGCCGCGATAGACCGGCCAGCCATAGCCGTTCAGCCACACCGTATCGATGTCGGACGCGCGGATCGCTTTCTTCTCTTCCAGAATCTTCGCGCCTTCATTGACCATCGGATAGAGGCAGCGTTGCAGAATCTCATCATCACCGATCTGGCGCGGGTTGATGCCCTGCTTGGCGCGGAAGTCCTGGATAACCTTCTCGGTCACCGGTGACGGCTTGGCGTTGCGGTTCTCGTCGTAGTCATAGAAACCCGCACCGGTCTTCTGGCCGCGGCGGTCCATCTCGCAGAGACATTCGCGGAGCGTCGAGCTCTTCGAGTTCTCCTTCACCCAGCCGATATCGAGACCGGCGAGATCGCCCATCGCGAACGGCCCCATCGGGAAACCGAAATCGTAGAGCACGCGATCCACATCCCAGGGCATCGCGCCTTCGAGCACCAGCGCGTTCGCCTCGCGCGTGCGCTGCGCCAGCATGCGGTTGCCGACGAAACCCGGGCACACGCCGACCAGCACCGCGACCTTGCCGATGGTCTTGGCGAGTTTCATCGAGGTGGCGATGACTTCCTTCGACGTCTTCTCACCGCGCACGATCTCCAGCAGGCGCATCACATTCGCCGGCGAGAAGAAGTGAAGGCCAATGACGAATTCCGGCCGCTTGGTCGCCGACGCGATCTCGTTCACGTCGAGATAGGAGGTGTTGGTCGCCAAGATCGCGCCTTGCTTCACGATGCCATCGAGCCTCGCGAACACATCTTTCTTGATGTCCATGCGCTCGAACACCGCCTCGATCACAAGGTCGCAGTCCTTGAGCTCTTCGAGGTTGAGCGAGCCGGTGAGCAGGCCCATGCGCTTCTCGACATCGTCCATCGTGAAGCGGCCGCCCTTAGCGCTGCGCTCGTAATTTCCGCGCACGACCTTAAGGCCGCGATCAAGCGCGTCCTGCTTCATCTCAACGATTGTGACCGGGATGCCGGCATTGGCGAAGTTCATGGAGATGCCGCCGCCCATCGTGCCGGCGCCGATCACGCCGACTTTCTTGATCGGGATCACGGGCGTGTCATCCGGCACATCGGGAATCTTGTTCGCCTGGCGCTCGGCGAAGAACGCATAGCGCTGCGCCGCCGATTGTGGGCCGGTCATCAGGCCCATGAACAACTGGCGCTCGGTCTTCAGGCCGTCCTCAAAGGTCGGCGAATTCACCGCCGCCTCGATGCATTTGATATTGGCTTCCGGCGCGTCGAAGCCACGAAACTTGCGCGCGTTCTTCTTGCGGAAATCCGCGAAGATCTCGGGATGGCCTTTCGCCGGTTCGAGCTTGGCGTTGTTCTCGCGCACTTTCTTGAGCGGCCTGTTCTCGGCCACACATCTGCGCGCGAACGCGAGTGCCGTCTCCTTCAGCTTGCCTTCCGGCGCCAGCTCATCGACGAGACCCATGTCCAGACATTGCTTGGCGGGCACATGCTGGCCACTCGTCACCATCTCCAGCGCCTTCTCGACACCGGCAATGCGCGGCAGGCGCTGCGTGCCGCCGGCACCAGGGAGCAGACCGATATTCACTTCGGGGAGACCGCATTTCGCGCTCGGCACCGCGACGCGATAATGCGCGCAGAGCGCGACCTCGAGACCGCCACCCAGCGCCGTGCCGTGGATCGCGGCGACGACAGGTTTGGAGGACTCTTCGATCTCCTTCTGCACATCGAACAGGCTCGCGCCTTTCATCTGACCGCCGAACTCCGAGATGTCCGCACCAGCGATGAACGTCTTGCCCTCGCAGATCAGCACGATGGCCTTCACCGAAGGATCGGCCTTTGCCTGCTGGAAAGCGTTGAACAGTCCGTCGCGCACATTGGCGGACAGCGCATTCACCGGCGGCGAATTCAATGTGACGACGGCGATTTCGCCATCCTTGGACAGATCGGTGACCGGATTGATGGCCGTCATGAGCGTTTTCCCTGTTCGTCTTTGATTTGCACCTGAAAATCTGGCGCTACCCCCAATGCTTCGACAGGCTCAGCATGAGGGCTGGTTCAAACCCTCGCCCTGAGCTTGTCGAAGGGGACCGACAAAAAATCAGGCGCGGGGACGGGAGTCGAGTCCCAATCACCCTCCCCTTGAGGGAGGGTTGAATGCTTGCGCAACGGCAACTCTGGTTTCGGCTATCGTTTTCGCATCGCCATTCTGGAGCGCCCAATGACCTACGAACATATCAAAGCCGAGACAGACGGCCCCATCCTGACCATCACCCTGAACCGGCCGGACAAGCTCAACGCCTATACCGCGCTGATGGGGAGCGAGATCGAGGACGCGTTTCTGAAAGCCGACGCGGACGACGACATACGCGTGATCGTCGTGACCGGCGCCGGGCGGGGCTTTTGCGCGGGCGCCGATATCTCCGGCGGCGCGGATGCGTTCGACGTGAGCAAAGGTGCTGCGATGTTTCAGGGTGCGCGGCCGCGTTCCTCGCGGGGCGGCTTCGTCGAAGCGATCTACAATTGCAGGAAGCCCAGCATCGCAGCGATCAATGGCGCTGCGGTCGGTGTCGGCATCACGCTCTGTCTGCCGATGGACATCCGTATCGCGTCGGCCGAAGCCAAGATCGGGTTCATCTTCGCGCGCCGCGGTCTTGTTCCAGAAGCGGGAAGCGCGTGGTTCCTGCCGCGCCTTGTCGGCCTAGACCAGGCGCTGCGCTGGTGCCTGTCCGGCCGCCTCTTCGGCGCCGAAGAGGCGAAAGATGGCGGGCTCGTTTCCGAGGTTACAGCACCCGATCAATTGCTCGCGCGCGCTCGCGAGATCGCGCTGGAGATCGCAGAGAACACGGCGCCGGTTTCCGTGGCGATGACACGCCAGATGCTCTGGCAATACTCCGCCGCGCCGCATCCATTCGAACTGTTGCAGATGGACGGGCCGCTTTCGGTCGAACTGGGTAGCGGTCCCGATGTGAAGGAAGGCGTCAGCGCATTTCTGGAAAAGCGCAAACCCAAATTCCCCGGCAAAGTCTCGAAGGATATTCCGCCGGGTTACAGACAGGCGAAGCGTTAGGCCTTAACGCCATCTCGGCTTCGGCCCTCGGCAAGCGCTTTTGCGAATGCAGGCCTGACCTTCAGGGCATTGAAATAGCGCAGTGTCTCGGGATGCCTGTGATCGAGCAGTTTCAACATCCGTGCCGACCACAAGGTAAAACCCATCATGATGTCTGCGCCGGACAATTCCTCCCCAACCAGAAATGAGCGCCCCGCGATCGTAGCTTCGACTTTGTCGAGGACACGATCGGTGCTTTGACGCGCGCGATCGATCGCATCGGCATTTTTGTCGGCTTCGCCGCCATATACGGCGAGACCGACATACAGATTGATCGGAAATGCGGCGCTCGCTTCCGAGTAATGAAACCAATAGAGATAGCTTGCGCGGTCGGGACTGCCGATGGCGGGCTGCAATCGGCCGTTGCCATATTTTTCCAGCACATATTGAACCACCGCGCCGGACTCAGAGAGCACCGTATCCCCGTCATGCAACACGGGATAACGGCCGGACGGCGTGTCCTGTCCCGCATAGGGGGCGGCACGATCGAACTGCCGCGGGATGATCTCGTGCTCAAGACCGAGTTCTTCCAACAACCACTTGATCCTGATCGAGCGTGTCAGCGGCGCGAAATACAATCGCAGCATCGGTCTACGCCTTGCCCAACGCGAGATCGCTCACATAGGGATTGGTCTTGCGCTCCCAGCCGAAGGTCGACATCGGGCCGTGGCCGGGAACGAATTGCATGTCGTCGCCAAGCGGCCAAAGACGCTCGGTGATCGCATCGATCAGCTGCTGCCAGTTTCCGCGCGGAAGATCGCAGCGTCCGATCGAACCTTTGAACAACACATCGCCGACAAACGCGATCTTCGTGGCCTGATGAAAGAACACGACATGGCCCGGCGTGTGACCCGGACAGTGGCGCACGCCGAACTCGACCTCGCCCACCCGCACCGTGTCGCCGTCGTCGAGCCAGCGCGTCGGCAGGCAATTCTCCGCATCGCCGAATCCCGGACGGCGCGCGTTGCGGCCGAGGTCTTCCAGCAGGAACAGATCGTCCTTATGCGGACCTTCGATCGCAATGCCGAACTCCCGCGCGAGCTTTGTGGCCCCGCTGGCGTGGTCGAGATGGCCATGGGTGAGGAGTACCTTTTCCAGCGTCAGCCCTTGAGCTGTCACGGCCTCCTTTAGCCGGTCGACCTCGCCACCCGGATCGATCAGCGCCGCCTTGTTGGTCTTCACGCACCAGACCAGGGAGCAGTTCTGCTGATAGGGCGTCACCGGAAGGATGGCCGCCTTGAGAGGAAAATCCGTCATTCCGCCTGCTTAACGACCGTCCGTGGCGCCGTCCAATCCTTAAATCCACACCCAAGATATGTGAATAATATTCATTATTGAAATATAATTGCCCAAAATGCCGTCCGAAACCCTACCCTTCACTAACGGAGTGACAGAAATGAAATACCAAACCGCCAGCGTTCCCGGCATGTTTTCTTTGAAGTGTGGCTTTTCGCTCTGATAAGCTCCGGGGGCATTTGGGGATGAGAGCAGACGTCGGGCATAGCATGACCAGGTCGGCACTCCGCGCGCTTTGCGTCGCGGGCGCGTTTGCTTATGCGGCAAATGCAGCCTGTGCCTATGCTGCTGCGCCTGCGCAACCGCTTGATCTTACGTCTTACACCACCGTTGTAGACAACAGCCCGGAGGCGCGCGCGCGTCTCGTGGGAGAATCCGACTTCGATTTGCCCACCGGCTTACCGGGTCTGTCTTACGGGCCGCCGGCGATTCAGACCAATTCCTTCGATACGTCGGGCAGCCTCGCGCTGACAGAAAACACATCGCTGAGCTTCGGCGCCAACGCCGACCTCGCCGGCAAGTTCAACCTGTTCGACGCAGCCGGCAGCGGTGCATACGACGGACTGTTCTTCTCCGCCTCTTCGGTGAATTCACCCTATGCTTCGCTTGCGAATGGCGGCGCCTTCGCGTCGCTGAATTTTGCGCCTTTGGACGCGCTGCGTCTGTCGGTTGGCGGCGCATCGCTCGGTGCTGGCCACGACATCTATGCGATGGGTCCGGCGGAGACCGTTGCGCATTTTGGCGGCGCACCGCTGGGTTTTGACACCCGCAGCGCGAACTCTTTGCTGGCCGGCGTGTCATGGAATTTCGCGCCTTGGGCCGGCCTCGGCCTGACAGCGTCGCAGACCGCGGAGCAGAACGGCGTTTTGGGCAGTTTCGATCCGGCAGTGAATTCGGCCGACACGTCCGCACTCGGCATTTCGGCGCGCGTACAACTCGGCGGCGGATGGATGACAACGGCATCCTTTGCGGAAGGCATCACCAAGCTCGACCTCAAGCCGGGCCTCAGCGGATCGGTCGATGAGATGCGCTCCCGTTCCTACGGCTTCGCGGTCGCCAAGCGCGGGCTGTTCGGGTCCGATGCAATGGGGCTGGCGGTGTCGCGACCGGCGCCAGGAACGATCGGCGGTTCGGAATTTGCGCTGCTGTCCGGGATCGATGCCAACCCGCAACTCGTGCAGGACAATCACCTGCTGCAAAACCAGGCGCCGGAAACCGATTTCGAACTCGGCTATGTGACGACGTTCATGGACGGGGCGCTGGCATTGCAGACCAACGCCTCCTATCAGATGAACTTCGCGGGTCAGAGCGGCGCGACATCGGTGTCGCTGCTGTCGCGCGCCAAGATCAAGTTCTAAGCCGCTTTTCCGGCACCGCATCACCGGGCAATGAACCGTTGCCCGCGCGGCTGCGCTTCGCTACAACCCGCCGCTTCCAGCAATCCACGAAGGAATCCCCATGGCCGGGCCGCAATACGTCTATGTGATGAAAGGTCTGTCGAAGACCTATCCCGGCGGGAAGCAGGTTTTGAAGGATATCTGGCTGTCCTTCTATCCCGGCGCCAAGATCGGCATCGTTGGCGTCAACGGCGCCGGCAAGTCCACGCTGATGAAGCTCATGGCGGGACAGGACAAGGAATTCACCGGCGAGGCCTGGGCGGCGGACGGCATCCGCACCGGCTACCTCCCGCAGGAACCGCAGCTCGATGCGACCAAGAACGTGCGCGACAACGTGATGGAAGGCGTGGCGAAGAAGAAGGCACTCGTCGATCGCTACAACGAGATCGCGGCGAACTACACCGATGAGACCGCCGACGAGATGTCCAAGCTCCAGGACGAGATCGAGGCACAGGGCCTTTGGGATCTCGACAGCCAGGTCGATCAGGCGATGGACGCACTGCGCTGTCCCGATGGCGACGCGGATGTCGAACATCTCTCCGGCGGCGAGAAGCGTCGCGTCGCGCTGACCAAGCTGCTGCTCGATGCGCCCGACATTCTGCTCCTCGACGAACCGACCAACCATCTCGACGCCGAGTCCGTGCAGTGGCTTGAACACACGCTGCGCGAATACAAGGGCTGCGTGATCCTCGTCACCCACGACCGCTATTTCCTCGACAATGTGACCTCTTGGATTCTCGAACTCGACCGCGGCAAGGGCATCCCGCACGAAGGCAATTATTCCACATTTCTCGGCGTGCAGGAGAAGCGCCTGCATCAGGAAGGCGCCGAAGCCGCCGCGCGCGAGCGTGAACTGGCCCGCGAACGCGAATGGATTTCGCAATCGCCGAAGGCACGGCAGGCGAAATCGAAGGCACGTATCAATGCGTATGAAGAACTGCTCGCGAAGAGCCAGGAGCAGCGTTCGGGCCCCGCGCAGATTCTTATTCCGATTTCTGAGCGTCTCGGCGCCCGCGTTGTCGAAGCCGAGGGTCTGTCGAAAGCATTCGGCGACCGGCTGCTGATCGAGAATTTGAACTTCAATCTTCCGGCGGGCGGCATTGTCGGCGTCATCGGCCCGAACGGTGCCGGCAAGACGACGCTGTTCAAGATGCTGACCGGTGAGGAGAAGCCCGATACCGGTACGCTGAACATCGGCGACACGGTGCAGATCGGCTATGTCGATCAGTCGCGCGACGCGCTCGATCCCAACAAGACGGTGTGGCAGGAGATTTCCGGCGGCACCGACATTCTCGAATTCGGCAAGACGAAGATGAACTCGCGCGCCTATGTCGGCGCGTTCAACTTCAAGGGCGGCGACCAGCAGAAGAAGGTTGGACAGCTTTCCGGCGGCGAGCGCAACCGCGTGCATCTGGCGAAGCTGCTCAAGGGCGGCGCGAACCTGTTGCTACTCGATGAGCCGACCAACGACCTCGACGTCGAGACGCTGCGCGCACTCGAACTCGCGCTCGAGGAATTCGCCGGTTGTGCGATGATCATCAGCCATGATCGCTGGTTCCTCGACCGCATGGCGACGCACATGCTCGCGTTCGAGGGCGACAGCCATGTCGAATGGTTCGAAGGCAACTTCCAGGACTACGAAGCCGACAAGAAACGCCGCCTCGGCATCGACGCCGACCAGCCGCACCGCATCAAGTACAAGCGGTTTGCGCGGGCTTAAGGGTCGGAGCTGCCCTCATGCTTCGACAGGCTCAGCATAAGGGATTGGCTCAGACCCTCAC
>CAZCJI010000143.1:0-7669 GCA_964498625.1 uncultured Rhizobium sp. | reverse complement strand
GTCGCGAAGTTCGGCCTCAAGACCGCACTCGGCAAGCGCCGCACTGAAATCGCCGTAGCCCGGTTGCTGGCCAAGGTCGAGGCAATGGCCGAAGAGGTCGCCACGCTCGAAACCGCTGTCGAGAAGGAGCCGATCACCATCGTGCTGTCCGACAAGCTCTGGCTGCGCAGCTTCAAAGGCCACACCGAAGAGAACGACAGCGTCAAATACCGCGAGGGCGATGGCCGCAAATTCTGGGTCCATGCCCAGACAACGGATCAATTGATGCTGTTCTCGACAGACGGCCGCTTCTTCACGCTCGATTGCGCGAAATTGCCCGGCGGCCGCGGCAATGGCGAGGCGATCCGGTCCTTCATCGATCTGCCGCCGGAGGCCAGCATTGTGGAAGTCTTCGCGCATGTGCCGGGCCGCAAGCTGCTGGTCGCGTCCACCTCCGGCCACGGCTTCATCACGAACGAGGACGAGGCCGTGGCGATGACCAAGAATGGCAAGCGCGTGATGAATGTGAAGACCGGCGCGGAAGCGGCGGTGTGCCGCTTCGTCGATGGCGACTCCATCGCGGTCGTCGGCGACAACCGCAAAATGATCGTCTTCGCACTGGAAGAGTTGCCCGAAATGGCGCGCGGGCAGGGCAACTATCTGCAGCGCTACAAGGATGGCGGCTTGCTCGACGCCACGACCTTCACCTGGAAAGACGGATTGAAAGACGAAAACAACCGCGAATTTCCGGCCTCGGAACTGAAAGAGTGGCGCGGCCAACGCGCGCAGGCTGGCCGTCTCGTCCCGCGCGGCTGGGCGAAGAGCGGCAAGTTCGCGCGCTAGCGTTCAATCCTCGCCGCGCCCGGCGAGAATGTTCGCGCGGCATTTGTCGTACCAGGCCTGATTGTCGTTCTCGACGGCGTTGCGGAGGAAGCGGCGGAAGGTCGTCGCCATCTGCTTTTTTTGCTGGTCCGTCATCTCGGTTTCATAGCGGCGGCGCGCGGCCTTGTTCTTGTGCGTGAAGGAATCTTCGAAGGCGTGCTCCAACGCGACTGTCCTGTCGGCCGTCACGCCGAGCACGCCCTCAAGCCGGTCGATGGCCTTGTCCGGCGCGTAAGCCACGGTTTCGTATTCGAGACGCAGCGTGCCTTTCAGTGAGGACCATTTGCGGAAGCGGGCCGCGCGGCCTTTCACGAACTCGGCGGCATCGTCCAGGGTCTCGAATTTTCCGAACACGCCTTTTTCCAGCGCGCGCGCCTTTTCGCCGGCATCCAGCAGCGAGAGACAGATATCGCGGGGATCGCGATAGGACGCGATCACTTGAAGCTCGCGCTTCGCCTGCAATTCCTCCAGCCGCACGAACATCTCGTCGGAAAATCCGGCGTGGGTCTTGAACGCGATCTTGCGGGCGGGGCCGATGGTGGCAATCAACGCGTCAATACTTTCCGCGCTGACATCGTCGATATAGTTGCGAAAGACGCGGCCTTCCCGGGGCTCGTGCAGATCGTTGCGGATGAAGTCCTGAACGAATCCTGCTGACTGGAGTACGCCGCACGTCAACTCGAACGCGAGCGTGCTCCCCGATTTCTGCATTCCGTAGCAAAGCACCAGCATGCGGCCATATTGGCGATGCTCGCGATGCGTGCAACCGCTGTATTTTGTGTTTTCCGGCTTTCGGTCTAGCGTTTCCTCAACAAGCACCAGAGGGGCAGGCGTGCCAGAGAACCAACCGCCGGCGGGTTTCAGTCCCGGCTATCGCAACTACGTCCTCTTCGTCCTCACCCTGATTTATGTGGTCAATTACCTGGATCGCCAGATTCTCGGCATCCTGCTGCCCTACATCCAGAAAGAGTTCACGATCGACGACTTCCAGGCGGGTCTCCTGTCAGGAACGGTGTTTGCCGCGATCTATGCGACCCTGAACATTCCCTGCGCGACGCTTGCCGACCGCTGGAACAGGCGCAACATCATTGCGGCCTCGCTCGCGACCTTCAGCCTGATGACGGTGCTGTCCGGCTATGCGACGAAAATCTGGCAACTCCTCGCGACGCGTTTTTTGACCGGCGTCGGGGAAGCGGGCACCGGCCCCGCCATCAATTCCACGATTGCCGATCTCTATCCGCCGCAGAAGCGCGCAGGCGCGCTCGCCTTCTATTCGGCCGGATTGAATATCGGCCTTCTGTTCGGCTTCTTCGGCGGCGGATGGATGCTGCAGCATTTCGGCTGGCGCTCGGCTTTCATCGCCTCCGGCGCACCGGGTCTCCTGCTCGTGTTCCTGCTGCTGTTCACGGTGCGGGAGCCGATGCGCGGCGCGGCGGACAATATTGTCGATACCTCCGACGTGCCGCGGCTTTGGGAAGTCGTGCGGTTTCTGTGGACCCAGCAATCGTTCCGCTGGATCGCGCTCGGTTGCTCGCTCACGGCATTCGGCGGCTACGCCAACCTGTATTTCGTTCCGAAGTTCCTGATCGTGTCGCACCATCTCACGCCGATCCAGGTCGGCGTGTTGTTATCGCTGCTCACGGGGGGACTCGGCGCGGTTGGAACCTTCGTATCGGGTGTCATCGCTGACCGCTTGGGGCGTCGCGACGTGCGCTGGTACATGTATGTGCCTATCCTGACGGTTTTCATCGCGGTGCCCTTCGGTCCGGTCTTTTTCCTCTCGCCCAACACCGTGGTCGCGCTGTGCGCGGCTACGATGCCGTCCCTGATGGGTGCGACCTATCTCGGCCCGTCCTACGCGATGGCGCAGGGGATGGTGCCGCTTCGGATGCGCGCGCAGACGGTCGGCATCCTGCTGTTCATCCTTAACATGATCGCGCTGGGCCTCGGGCCCGCCACGGTCGGATACCTCAGCGTATTGCTGAAGCCCACATTTGGGGACGATTCCCTGCGTTATGCTCTGTGCGCCGGCATCGTAACCGCGCTGCTGAGCACGCTCTGCTACTGGCGGGCGACGAAAACGCTGAAGGCCGACCTTGGCCGTGGAAGCTTCACGGGACCGAAAAATTAAGCGTTTACCATTGCCTAGCCTGCCTCACCGGGCGATGCTGTTAATCTCCGGGTGTCCCGGATCGGGACGGCCGGGCCTAGGTAAAGTGTGGCGCGAGCAGACGCATGAAATCGAGTGCCCTGAACACCTTGAGCGCTATCTATCTGCTGAGCGCCTCGGCATTCGGCGTCGCCGTTACCTTGCAACGCAATCCGCCGCTTGCGCACGCGACCTGGCGTGCCGGCCGCACCGCTTGGGCCGTGATCGATGAACGCGCGATCAGACCCGCAGGGTGGCAGATGGTCGCCTGGGACCGTCAGCTCTTCGATGCCATCGATCCCCCGGCGCGGATCGCGGCCGCGCGCCGCTCGATCGTGCCGAAACTCGCGCGTGTCGTGCACAACACCGCGCAAATCGTGCGGCAGATTCCGAAAGTTGTCGAAACATCCCCCGCGTTGCATCGCGAGAATACGGAACAGCAGCGCATTGCGAAGTCCGAAGCACCGCCAAAACCCGCGATGACATTGGTGCCATCGCAATCTGCGCCGTCGGCCGCGAATGCGCCGCGCCCCGATCTCTCCGCGCCGAGTCCGGCGGAACTCACGCGTGTAATGCTACGGCTGAAGGACAATCTCACCAGCGAGATGCTCGAGAACTTTTCGCTGTTCCTCTATGTGAGCAAGGCCGACAGCGGCCCGCTCGCGCAGCGCATGTATGTGTTCAGGAAGCGCGGCAGTGGCGATCTCGATCTGCAATACAGCTGGCCGGTCTCGACGGGCCGCGAGGCGGTGGAATTCGCGCCGAACGGACAGCGCGCGCCCAGCTACACGCCGCAGGGCTATTACGAACTCGATCCAGACCGCATGTACAAGCATCACATGTCTGGGCAATGGCAGACGCCGATGCCATACGCGATGTTCTTCAACTGGAAGGTCCGCGGCATGCAGACCGGCCTCGCCATCCATGCCGCGCATGGCGACGATATCGCGCAGCTCGGCCAGCGCGCGAGCGCCGGCTGCGTGCGCCTGGCGCCGGAAAACGCGGCGCTGCTCTTCAACCTAATCCGCACGCAGTACAAGGGCCTGGCGCCGCGCTTCGCCATCGACCGCCGCACCGCGACCATGAGCAATCACGGTCTTTTGATGCACGACCCATTGGGCAATGTGCAGATGGCGGAGGGCTACAAGGTTCTCGTCTTCATCGAGAATTATGGCGGCAACAACGTCGTCGCGGCGGTGTTCTAGTCTACCAGTGCCCGGTCAGGAACCAGAGCAGGGCGATGATCGGCACCGGCACGCCGAGCAGTATCAACAGACAAGAGCGCATTGGTCCCCCGCGATCCGTTCGACCGGATGTAGGAAGGGGGCGGCCGGTTCCAAGGCCGTCCGCACGGCTTCGTGATCAGGCGCGGCGGATTTCGTAGAGCGCGATGGCCGCTGCGTTCGAGACGTTCAAGCTTTCCATCGCGCCATCGATGGGGACGTAAGCCGCGACATCGCAATTCTCGCGCACCAGTCTGCGGATGCCTGAGCCTTCGGAGCCCATCACCAGCGCCACGTCATCGGCCGGCATGACATCCTTCAACGCGCCATCGCCGTCGCCGGCCAGTGCCACGCGCCAGAACTCGCGTTCCTTGAGTTCTTCGAGCGCGCGCGAAATGTTCACGACTTGGATGTAGGGTATGATGTCGAGGGCGCCGGAGGCGGCTTTCGCCAATGCGCCGGATTCCGGTGGCGCGTGCCGATCCTGAACGACGACGGCGGTCACGCCGAATGCGGCAGCGGTGCGCAGGATCGCGCCGGTGTTTTGCGGATCCGATATCTGATCCAAAACAACAACCACGCGCCGCGTGCCGGATGTCTTGTCGAGAACATCGCCCAAATCGCGCCGGGGCAGGGGGTCGCATTGCAGCGCCACACCCTGATGCACCGCGCCTTCGGGCAGCAGTTTCGAGACCGCATTGCCTTCGGCGATCTCCTGGCGGAGCTTGCCCAGCAGCTTGGGGCCGATCTCTTCTGCAGCGCGTGTGGTGAGGACAATGCGCTTCACCTTGCGAGACGGGTTTGCCAGGGCGGCTCTGACGGCATGCAGGCCGTAGAGCCACAGCCCTTCGCCGCTTCTGGAGTCGGGCTTCGGATAAAAGTGGCGGCGATCGGGTCGGCTCATGGCGCCGCATACAGACGATCCCCCCGCGAAGCAAGGTCCGGCGGTTCTCTAGGCCTTCGTATAAATCACCAGTTTCAGGCTGGGATCGTCATTTGCCTGAAAGCTCGCGTATTGCAGGCGCAGTGCACCCTTGCGGGGATGCGCGAGTTGCTTGCGGCCAGCGACATTGCCGCGAAGATCGTGCGCGGCCCACCAGGCGGCGAACTCGGGACAGCCGGATCGCAACCGTTCCAGCAGTGCGACGAATGCGGGGTCTCGTGCCCACAGGTCGTGCGTGGCCCGGAACTGCGCGACCATCCGCTTGGCCTCCTCGGCCCAACCCGCTCCGAAAAGCTTGCGCGTTTTGGGATTGGTGAGCACGAGGATCAGCGTGTTGCGCTCTTCCTCCGGCACCCGACCGAACGCAAAAATCTCGGCGGCCGCTTCGTTCCACGCCAGCACATCCCAGCGCCGCCCGGTGACATAGGCCGGCAGATTTAATGCCATGACCGTGCGCAGCAGGCTGTCCGGAACTGTCTCGCGGATGAAAGGCTGCCGCTCGCCGTTGCGGGTCAGCGCACGCAGATGTGCGCGCTCGACCGGGTTAAGACGCAGCGCGCGCGCCAGCGACTCGACCGTCGTTGCCGATGGACAGACAGCGCGGCCCTGTTCGAGACGAATATACCAGTCAACGCCGATGCCGGCGAGCTGGGCGACTTCCTCGCGGCGGAGTCCGAGTGTCCGGCGGCGTCGGCCCGTGGGCAGCCCGACATCCTTCGGAGACAGCCGGTCGCGGCGCGAGCGCAGGAAATCGCCCAATTCACTGCTGGGAAGTTCGTTCATGGCGCGGGTTCCATGGGAGGGAGCATTTTCAATACTAGGATAATACTAGGCCTGATTATCCCATTCCAGCCGTGCGAATCTCAGGCCGCCAAAAAAGGAGACGCTCGTGAAAGCCGCAGTCCTGAAATCTTTCGGAAGTCCACTAGTCATCGAGGAACTGCCAGATCCCGTGCTCGGCACCGGCGAGGTGATCGTCGATGTCGTCGCGGCGGGCGTGCTGTCCTACATGGACGAGGTGCTGAGCGGAAAACGCAAATATCCAATGACACTGCCGATGGCGCCGGGCGCGGGGGCGGTGGGACGCATCAGAGCGGTTGGGCCGGATTCGACTCGGCTCAAGATCGGCGCGTGGGTTCATGTCGATCCGACGGTGCGTTCGCGCGATGACGCGTGCACGCCGGACATCGCTCTGCAGGGCCTGAGCGCGCGGGGCGATGGCGGCCTGAAGCTTCAGGAATACTACCACCATGGTTCGTGGGCGGAGCAGATGCTGGTCCCGACCGAGAACGTCTACCCGCTCGGCGAGATCGATCCGGCGAGTGCAGGAATGTGGTGCGCGTTGACCCTTTATCTCGTTCCTTATAGCGGGCTCCTCGCCATCGATCTTAAGGCAGGCGAAACGCTGCTCGTCAGCGGCTCAACCGGAAATTTCGGGCGCGCCGGCGTGGCGGTGGCGCTGGCCATGGGCGCGGGATGTGTCGTGTGCCCGGGCCGCAACGAAGCGGTGCTGCAGAGTCTGGCGCGGCGGTTCGGTTCGCGCGTGCGGACGGTGAAACTGACCGGCGACGAAGTGGAGGACATCCACCGCATGAAGGAAGCGGCGCCCGGACCGATCGATACCGTGCTCGATCTTCTGCCGCCCTGGGCGCCGTCCTCCGTGGCGCGCACTGCGGCGATGACGGTACGCGAATATGGCCGCATCGTTCTGATGGGCGGCGTCGGCATGCTGGGTGGCGACGACTTCGCGCTCCCCTATCCCTGGATCATGCGCAACAACATCACGGTGAAGGGGCAATGGATGGGCCCGCGCAGCGCCAACACACGGATGATCGACCTGGTGCGCAGCGGCCTTCTGGACATTTCGACAGGTGAAATCGCCGCTTTCCCCTTGGAACAGGCCAACGAGGCCGTGGCCAACGCGGCCGGGAAAGGCGGTAAAGTCCGGCGGACCGTGATTTGTCCCTAGCCAAATCCAGCCGCCGGCGGAGTCTGTCTGCACCGTCCAGAGGAATAATGACGCCACGCCACCCTTGCGTTTTTCGAGGCCCTTAGGTTAGCCTTTGTTCACAGGGTGACGGCGGGCCGAATTCCGGGCTTTTCCGCGGTAATATTCTATTGACACTCTGTTCCAAGATCACCATAACCCCCGATCCGCAACCAGCTTTTCGGGAGAATTCTCCACGTTCGGCCTATCTGTTCGAGCGTAAAATAACCCGTTGATCTGATTGGGAAAGATTTTCGGGGGAGTGTCCCGAGTGGCAAAGGGGGCGGACTGTAAATCCGCTGCTTAACGCTTCGTTGGTTCGAGTCCAACCTCCCCCACCAGTCTTCGCTGCGCGGCAACGGAGACTGCCCGGCAAGGCCCGCAGGGCGACGACGGGCCGGGAAACGAAGGCGCAGCTTCGCCTGGCAAGCCAGCCAGACGAAAGGAGTGAAGAGAAGGAAGTCGAATTAGGCGGGTGTAGCTCAATGGTAGAGCAACAGCCTTCC
>CAZCJI010000142.1:0-7681 GCA_964498625.1 uncultured Rhizobium sp. | reverse complement strand
TAGATACATCGAAATGGCCTCCTCAACAGGCGGCTGTTGTCAGGCAGCTATTCGACGTGGTCGAGAGCTATGAGCCACAACCTTACACTGGTCAAGTTCTAGTGTATTCAGCAAAGGCACAGGCATTTTTTCATCCAGGCCAGGTCGAAACAACCTGGAGAAAAATAGCGGCAAGGATTACTTTTGTCGAAGTCAACGGTACACATGTGACAATGATCCGCGAACCCCGGGTGGCTCGATTGGCCTCTCACCTTCGCGAGCAGATGGCAATGATCGCGCCAACGTCTGGACCTGAACCCGGATATTTACAATCCGTTTGAGCTGATAATCCATGGACACCAATTCGCAAAATATACGAGCTGCCATTTTGGAAATTTTCCAAACCGTCGCCGCGGAGCAGCAAAAAGAATTAGCTCCGTTATCAGAAGATCTTCCGCTTCTGGAGACCGGCCTTGATTCTCTCTGCATGGCGATCATCGTAGCGCGATTGGAAGACCGGGTTGGATTCGATCCGTTCGACACCGAAGAGGACGTCGAATTTCCGGTGACCGTCGGCGATTTCCTCAAGTTCTACGAAGACGCGGCAGCAATCTGTGGCAATTGAAAAAAATTGCTTGTGGCACTGGGTAAGTGCCTCGGCAGAACAATCTGAAAAATGGATTTGGGGCTTCGATGCCGCGGTATGCCTGAACAGACTCTCTTCGAGTTCTGCAATTCCCGTCGATCTCTTTTCCGCACGAGGTCGGTCAATCCTTATACGAACCAAAAGCCAGATATCTGCCGCGCTTGCCTTGGTGGAGTTGGACGGCATTGCGCGAAAGCTGGTCTTGTGTCCACCCGATCTGTCCGCAGCCCAAATACAGTGGGTGGCTTCGGCGGCGTCTATTAATCTGATAGTTTGCGATCAGTCTGTGACTGACACCCGCGCATTCGGTATCGAATGCGTCACGCTCCCGCCCGATAGTTTCACACCGATTGAGCATCGGCCGGAAGCCAGCGAACGAACGGAATGGCTTTTGCTGACCTCGGGCACGACAGGGTCGCCTAAGATTGTGGTCCACACCCTATCAACTCTCACTGAGGCTATCGCGGGGCGCCCAAGTTCAGGCTTGAGCGCTGTCTGGAGCACTTTCTACGATATCAGGCGCTACGGCGGCTTACAGATATTCCTGAGAGCGATGCTGGGTAACGGGTCCATGGTGCTGTCCGACGACGGAGAGACTACCACAGCGTTTCTCGATCGCGCCAGAACGCTTGGCGTAACACATATATCGGGAACTCCGTCTCATTGGCGACGCGCGCTTATGTGCCGGGATGTAGGCAAATTCTCGCCGAGCTATGTTCGCCTTTCAGGTGAGATTGCCGATCAGCCTGTTTTGGATCACCTGCACCAGGCCTTTCCGCAGGCAGGTGTTGCACATGCCTTTGCTTCCACCGAAGCCGGCCTGGCGTTCGAGGTGACGGACGGCCTAGCCGGATTTCCAGCTGACATCGTTGAGTGCAAAAACGATTCTGTTGAAATGAAGGTTCTGGACGGCACGCTCAGGATAAAATCGCGACGCACAGCGTTGCGCTATATCGTGGACCCGCCAAGATCGATAAGTGACGACGACGGTTTTGTCGATACGAACGATTTGGTGGAATTGAGTGGCGAACGCTACCATTTCATCGGGCGACGAGATGGCGTCATCAACGTCGGTGGCCTTAAAGTTCACCCGGAAGAGGTTGAGGCGGCCATCAATCTTCATCCGCGCGTTCGGATGTGCCGCGTCAAAGGTCGAAAAAATCCCGTCACGGGAGCAGTGGTCACAGCTGACGTGATCGCGGAAATAGGAGAGGAAGACACGCCACAGAACTGGGATCTCCTAAAGATGGAGATCATGAAGCTATGTGCCGCCCGCCTACCCCGCCATAAAATTCCTGCTGCCATCCGGCTTGTGCCATCGCTTGAAATTGGCCCAGCTGGCAAGCTGGGTCGCTGACATGCGGAACGTGATTGTCACGGGCGGAAGCAAGGGCGTGGGGCTCGAAATTGTTCGTGAACTTAGTGATGAGTATAATGTAATCGCCGTCGCACGCTCGCAGAGCGACGAGCTGTCTGCAGCAATCCGAAAGGCTTCCGAAGAAAAAAAAGAGAGCGTTCATTTTCGCTCCTTTGATCTAAGCCTTACACCCCGCATTCCGGACTTTGTTAAATCGATTAGAAAGGAATTTGGTTCGATCTACGGTCTCATAAACAATGCCGCCATCGGCACGAGCGGCATCCTGTCCACCACGCAAAACTCAACGATCGAAAAAACCATACAGATGAATACCCTGTCACCAATTGTCCTGACAAAATACGTCGTACGGGCGATGATGAACAATGAGGGGGGCAGCATCGTCAACATTGCTTCGATTGTCGGCTTCACAGGTTTCAGCGGGCTATCCGTCTACAGTGCCACCAAAGCTTCGATGATTGGCTTCACACACGCGCTGGCGCGCGAGGTTGGCCCACTTGGCATCAACGTCAATGCGATAGCGCCCGGGTTTATGAGTACGGATATGACGTCAAGCCTCGGGATCGTCCAACGGGATCAGATTGTTCGGCGCACGCCTCTACGGCGACTGACGGAGCCCTTAGACGTAGCCAAGGCGGTTGGTTTTCTGCTTAGCGAGGCCGCGCGCAACATAACCGGCACGGTTCTGACGATCGACGCGGGTAGCACGACCTAGAATTGCAGCTTTTGACTAAAGTCGAATCTCAGCACACTGTATCAGCTCATAAGTATCGATATCGAGCGGCGTAAATATCCCATCGACTTGGCTGTTGAAATAGAGCCGGTCGGCAATAAGATTCGGGTTATATCCCTCAAGCTTCAGCTGTTGCTTTTGAGGTTTGAACGTCTCGGTCCTGGGGACGTTCGAGACCAGTCGCAAAAAAAGCGGCCGTGCATAATGAGGAAGCCGTTCGGTCAGCGTCTCATGAAACGAGGCAAGATCAAACTCCTCATCAGGCAAAACCGCTACCATGCCGGCACGGCCCTCGGCGTTAGGTACTTTTACGCCATAGACCAAGGCTTCGGTCACTCCACGGAACGTCCTGATCACATCTTCTATTTCGGCAGCGGACACATTTTCACCCTTCCACCGAAAGGTGTCGCCGACGCGATCGACAAAATGATAATATCCGCTTTTGTCCTTAAGCAGCAAATCGCCGGTTAGATACCAGGCGTCTCCGTCATCGAACACGTTGCGCAATATCTTCTGCTCAGAAGCGAGCGGATCAGTATAAATCTTGAAATCTCTTGCTTGGCCGGATCCGGCGCGAAAAATGCGGCTGACAGCGTGACCGGGTTCATTGGGGGCACACGGAGTACAAAAACCATCTTCCCCGCGCACCGGTTGCCCAGTTACAAAATCGCACTTTACAAGCTCAATCGGGAAGCGATGTGCCAGATAGGGTGGAATACGACCAATGGCGCCTGGCCTGCCGTCGCAATTATACAGCGATATACTGCCCTCAGTTGATGCATAGAACTCGAGGATTTGGGGTATTTTGAAGCGGTCCTGAAATGTATTCCAAATGTCACCGCTTAGCCCGTTCCCGCAGCACAATCGAATTCGGCGATCACCTTCATAGAGGCTTGTCGGGCCCTTTAGAAGGTAGCGGCACATCTCACCTATGTATTGAAACAGCGTGCAGTCCCATCGGGCGATATCTGCCCAAAATTCCCGCACAGAAAACCGCTCGGGCAGCACGACCGAACCACCAGCGACCAACGGCGCGCAAATGGCAACCACTCCGCCTGCGCTGTGGTACATCGGCAAGCAATTATACATTCTGTCGGCTGGAACAATGCCCATTAGTCCGGCGAACCAATAGCTCCATTGCATCAAGCGAAAATGACTTATGGGAACAGCCTTGGGCAAACCGGTTGTTCCCGATGTGTAGATGTATAGCGCAGTATCGTGAATCGTCGGAATTGAGATCGACACGGCTATAGTTTGCGCGTTTACGTTCTCGCCGCCTGCATCAATCCGTGGCAAATCTGCGATGTTTTCACCATGCACCCAGCAGATGATCCCCGGGGGAAGTTGCTCTCGTACGGCCTCAAACGCAGAAAACAAAACATTGCCAACAATGATGTGCGATGGTGAGACCAAGCCGATGGAGTGCGCCAATGGCGCGCCGCGCAGATTGGTGTTTATGAGCGCTACAATCCCACCTACCCGCGTTATTCCGAGCCAGATCGCCAGATATTCGGCACTGTTTGGCGCCAAAAGACAGACAGCATCGCCGTGACCAATCTTTCTGGAAATTGCCCAACTGGCATAGAAGGCAGCTCTTTTCGCTAATGTTCGGTAAGAGAGCGCTTCAGAGCCGGAAAGGATGGCCGGCGCTTCCCCGAACTGAGATCCCAATCGATCTAAAACCGTCGGAAGAGTAACTGACGGGTTCTCCAGAATTGGAGAGGTCATTTTCAAAGCGCGTAACCACGCTTCTGAGGAGCGATTCGACATCTTCAACCGTGCTGGCCGTAATGAGCAGAATAGGCAGAAAGCATATCCGTTTACGTAGACATCTGTTCAGTCCTCGACATCAATGATAAGAAACTTTTTTCGGGTTTGGGGATATTGTTGTGCGTTTGTCTGATCTGACACAGGGCAGGGACAATAACTTCAATGTCATCCGCATGCTGGCTGCGTCCAGCGTTCTCGTGAGCCACAGCTTCGCATTGACAACCGGATCCGGCGATGCGGAACCGCTGAAGCACGCACTTGGCATGACACTGGGGGATATCGCGGTGGATATCTTTTTCGTTGCCAGCGGATTTCTCGTCAGCGCGAGCTTGCTCCATCGCCGGTCGGTTATCGAGTTTACGAGAGCCCGGTTTCTACGCATTTTTCCTGCCCTAGCGGTGGCGGTCCTATTATCAGTTTTCGCGCTCGGAATATCGCTAACGGATACTACGTTGGGCTCCTATTTTGGAAGCCGCGAAACGACGATCTATCTCGCAAAGAACCTGACGCTCTTCTTCGGGGTCGCCTACAATTTGCCTGGGGTCTTCGCTCACAACCCTTGGCGATTTTCGGTCAATGGTTCGCTCTGGACGCTGCCATTCGAAGTCCGCATGTACGCCATTCTCGCGATTATTTGGAGCATAGTACGAAGCCTCGGCTACTCAAACGAAAGGCTTTTCGGCGCAGCCACTATTGCTATCACGATCTTGTCGGGTTCCGCGCTCGTTGCCAACAACTTTCTCCATTTCTATGGGGGGGAGTTTTTGCGCCTTTTATTCATGTTTTTTTCTGGCGTTACGATGTATTCACTCCGATCCAAAGTGGAGTTGAACGGGTATCTCGCTCTTGCGTTGTTTCTGGTACTCGCCGGATTTGGTCGTTTTGACATTGAGCGGTTTCATATTGTGTATCTTCTCGCACTTCCGTACCTCATCCTGTACTGCGCTTACGTGCCAAGCGGGGAAATACGGCGTTACAATAGCCTCGGCGACTATTCTTATGGCATCTACATCTTCGCCTATCCGCTGCAGCAAACCTTGATTTCGATACTGCCGGGCATGAGCCCCATGAAGGTGCTGACTTTGTCCGCGCCTATCACGCTCGTTCTGGCAATTTTATCTTGGCATTTCGTTGAGCACCCCGCACTAAGGCTAAAGGCACCACATTCAACTCGCCTCCAGGCGGCAAACTAAATTTCTGCGGCCTCTCAACGAACGTAGGTAAATGTGTTGCAGAAACCGGGCGACGCAGGGCTCGTAGGCTTTTCCACGCCTGTGTAAGCGTCGAGTTCCAATCCTAAGGGAGGCTGCGGCACCACCACAATCCAGGTGGGCGGCATGTCACCGCACAAGGTTTGGCCATTGAGGAGCGGCGGATTCGACATTCCCGTCACCGCATAGATGTGTGCCGGAAACGCGCCCTGCCCGTTCCTGAACGCCGCGACCGAACTGTTGAAGCGCAGCGATAGTTCCGCGTTGCCCGCATGCAGACTTCTTCGCTCCACGACAATTGGCCCGGTTATTGACATCGCTGCCGCATTATCCGGCCGCCAGGGGGCGCGGTCATCGTCATCTGCAAGCACCGAATGAGATAGCGAAACCGCGACAGCAATTGCCGTAGCCAAGCAAGACACAAGTTTCATTTAGCGGAGTTCCAACGGTCGATCGGCAATCAGTTTTTCGTTCTGCGCGGACGCCACGCACAACATAGTGAGGGAGATATACGACAGTTTCTTAAGCGCCTCCGCATTCGGGACAACTGAGTTTTCTCGCAGAAATCAGCAACCGGATTTCCGCGATGCTCGATCTTTCATTGAACTGGGAGGATGCGCGACCGGAAAAACATTGAACACCGCCCCTCCATTTCTTGATCAAACTTCCATTCCAACGCAAACATGAACCGATGCCAACGGAAAGCAGCGCCGCTTCTTCATCGTTACATCGCCTTATCGTCACAGCCTCATCACCGGCCCGCAACAGTAGAGGCGCATCTCTCCTCAATGCCGCGAGCGTCCGCTGCGGCCCCTCGTCAATCCGCCTCCAAGGGGAGAATGCAAATGCAATCGACACGATCTTCTTTCAGGGCTGTGCTGCGCGGCAGCGTTGCCGCACTTGCCGCACTGCCTCTGATCGCGCAGTCCACGCTCGCCGGCGTGACCTCGTTTCACGGCGAAAAAACCATCAAGTCCAGCGATGCGCCGCCGTCTCAAGTCCTCGTGCATCAGGTGAAAACACCCAAGGGCCGCAACGACGACAGGACGACGACGCCCATCAAGCACGTCATCATCATTGTCGGCGAGAACCGCAGCTTCGATCATCTCTACGGAACCTATGTGTCTCCATCCGGTGATTCGGTGCAGAACCTGCTCTCGGAAGGCATCGTCAACGCGGACGGAACGCCGGGCCCGAATTTCAGCAAGGCCGCGCAGATGCAGGCTACCGACACGACGACGTTCAGCGTCAGCCCGACGACGACCGGCGCTTATGGCACGCTTCCGCCCCCCAATCTGGCCTATACGCCAGAAACGCAGAGCACTGCTGCAGCGCCGTGGACGACCAAGAAAATTGCCGGGCAGTATGACTACGGCCTGCTGAAGAGGGATCTCGCGGTCGCGACCGAGGGCGCCTCGGGCCTAGCGCAGACGACGATCGACACGCGGATCGCCAACGTCAACAATCTGCCGTCTGGTCCGTTCCAGCTCTCGCCGGGTGTCGGCTCGGGAGACTACGCGGACAGCCCGGTGCATCGCTTCTATCAGATGTTCCAGCAGCTCGATTGCAGCGCCTCTTATGCGACTCAAACGAACCCGAGCGGTTGCCGTGCCGATCTGTTCCCGTGGGTTGAAGTTTCGGTCGGAGCGGGCGCCAACGGCAATCCGCCGCCACAAGATCTCAATGATGAAACGACGCTGGAAGGCGCGACATCGATGGGTTTCTATAACGTCCAGCAAGGCGATGCGCCTTACTTCAAGCAGCTTGCGGATCAGTACACGCTCCTCGACAACTATCATCAGCCGGCCAAGGGTGGCACGGGCCTCGACAGCATCTATCTCGGCTACGCAGATGACCTCTGGTACAGCGACGGCAAGGGCAATGCCCTGACGCCGCCCTCGAACCAGATCGAGAATCCCGATCCGATGGCGTCCACCAATGACTGGTATACGCAGGACGGCTAAGAT
>CAZCJI010000141.1:0-7721 GCA_964498625.1 uncultured Rhizobium sp. | reverse complement strand
GTAGAGGGTAGCCGAAGATATTCCAGCGCGGTCCACAGGATCGCGCCAAGCAGGATGATCGCAACACCGAGATGGATCGCGAGGCGGTACTGTGAAACCGAGACGCGCGTCTCCAGTCCGCTCTGCACCATCCACCAGCCGACGAATCCCTGAAGCCCACCGAGCGCGAACAACAACACCATACGCGGCCATTCCTTGCGCGCGATGGCGCCGGTCCACGCGAACCACACGAACGGCACAAAGAACACGATGCCAAGCAATCGCCCAAGCAACCGGTGCGTCCATTCCCACCAGAAGATCGCCTTGAATCCTTCCAGCGACATGCCGTGATTTTCGAGGCGATATTGCGGAATTTGCTGATACTTGGCGAAGGCGTCATGCCATTGCACATCGTTGAGCGGCGGGATCGCGCCCACGATCGGATCCCACTCCGTGATCGACAGGCCCGAACCCGTAAGGCGCGTGAGTCCGCCGAGCGTGACCATGCCGATGATGATCGCCGCGACGGCAAGAAGCCAAATGCCCACTGCTTTTCGCGAGCGCCAGAAACCGGGAGAAGCCGCCATTGCCATGGCTTTTCTGATAATCCTCCGGCGGCCCGCCGTCCAACCAGCAACAAAGCCATCTTGTCGCGGCGCCGCGCCGGACGCATTCTGAGCCAAAGCACCTTTGGGGAGGTTGCCATGAAATCGCTCAGCGTCATTCTCGCCGCCGCGTTCGCCACCACCGCCGCCATCGCCTCTGACATGCCGGGCATGAAGATGGCCGACGCGCCGCCCGACATGGGCGGCATGAACATGAAGATGACGCTGCCGCCAATGCCTGCGATTTACGCAGGCACGCCGGACAAACCAGGTGCACCGCTGTTCGACGGCTATGGCGATCATGCGCACAAGATCACGACATCAAACCCGAGGACGCAGGCCTATTTCGATCAGGGCGTGCGGTTGCTGTTCGCGTTCAATCATGCGGAGGCGATCCGCTCCTTCCGCGAAGGCGCGCGGCTCGACCCTGATTGCGCAATGTGCTGGTGGGGCGTCGCGTTCGCGCTCGGCCCCAACATTAATCTGCCGATGCAGCCGGATGCTGTGGCGCCTGCCTGGGCCGCACTGGAAATGGCCCGATCCCTCGAACCCAAAGCATCGAAAGAAGAAGTCGCACGGATCGAAGCGCTCGGCGCGCGCTATGCGAAAGAGCCGCCCGCCGACCGCCATCCGCTCGATGAAGCATTCGCACAGGCAATGGGCAAGGTTTGGGACTCATATCCCGACGATCTCGATGCGGGTGTCTTCTATTCCGAAGCGATGATGGATACCCAACCCTGGGACTACTGGCAGGCCGACGCGAAAACGCCGAAGGGCCATGGCGGCGAGATCGTCGATACGCTGGAGGGCATCCTCAAGAAAGAGCCGCTGCATCCCGGCGCGTTGCATCTCTACATCCACGCCGTCGAAGCCTCGACCACGCCGGAGCGTGCGGAAGCCGCCGCCGACAAGCTCGAACCGTTGATGCCAGCCGCCGGCCACATCGTGCATATGCCGTCGCATATCTATTTCCGTGTCGGCCGCTACGAAGATGCGATGAAGGTCAACGCACTGGCCGCAACGAAAGACGAGGATTACATCGCCGCTTGCAAGGCGCAGGGCTTCTATCCCCTCGCCTATTATTCCCACAACATCCACTTCCTGTGGACATCGTCGGAGATGATGGGCCGCTACGAGGCCGCACACGATGCAGCGCTGCGTGTCATCAAGGCCTCAGACGCCGGATTGCCGATGGCGGCCAACCTGCCGCCGGTACAGCTTTACCGGATTGTGCCTGTGGTCACCGAACTGCGCTTCGGCAAATGGGGCGCAGTCCTGAAAGAAAAAATGCCGCCGGCAGATCAGAAACTGACGACGGCGATGTTCCATTACGCGCGCGGCTTCGCCTACGCAAACAAGCACGACTTCAAGAACGCAAAAGCAGAACGCGCAACGCTCTCCAAGATGATCGCGAACAAGGAGTTCGACGCCATCGATGCCTTCGGCACGCCAGGCACGACGATGGCGCAGCTCGGCGTTGTGCTCATTGACGGTGAAATGGCGCGGGTGAAGGGCAATCTGCCGAAAGCGCTCGCCCACTTCAAAGAAGCTAACGATCTGTACGAAGCAATCCCTTATACGGAGCCCGACTATTGGCATGAGCCGGTCAGCCACATCTATGGCGCGGCGCTTCTGCAGGCGCATAAGCCGGCAGAGGCTGAAGCGGTCTATCGTCACAGTCTGATGGATCATCGCATCGACGGTTGGGCACTGTTCGGACTGGAACAGGCGTTGAAGGCGCAAGGCAAGACGGCCGAGGCGAAATCCGTCCGCGCCGAGTTTGACAAGGCGTGGTCGATGGCCGATGTGAAGCTCGCGTCCTCGCGCTTTTGACGTTCCTTCATGCTTCGACAAGCTCAGTATGAGGGAGTGGGGGTAAACCCTCACCCTGAGCTTGTCGAAGGGTGATAAATCTTCATGTCGCCGCGGTACAAAAAGCTCATCGGCACGTTCGTGATGCTGATCTGGTTGCCCATCTACGCGCTGGTCGCGATGGGTATCGGCGTTCACATCCTGCCGCACGCGCCATGGTATGTGTCGCTGCTCTACTACGCGCTCGCGGGCACGCTTTGGATCGTCCCCATCGGCTTGACGCTGCCCTGGATGTACCGCGAGCCGCGCTAGTTCAACGTCAGCGCGTGACCGTCTACCGGTCGGCCGGGTTGAAGGCCGAGGAGCGACATCACCGTTGGATGAATGTCGATCATGTCCAGCCGTTTGATTTCGTGCGGCACGACACCAGAACCCCAAGCATAGAAAATGCCGTGCATCTGCACGATGCGGGGATCGTAGCCGTGCGTCGCCTTCAGAACATCGACAGGCGGCGTGAAGGTCACGGGCCAGATATGCGTCACACCGAGCCAATTGGCCCATGCGGGAAATTCTTCCGGCCCCACCACCCAGTAGGGCGGCTTCGCGACAAGCAGAAGATCGCCCGCGCGCGGACCATCGCCCAGATGCGCGTAAGACGGATAGTGACCTTTTTTGTAGACATCAAAAGCGTAGGAATAACCGCTCAACGCCTTCGCCACGCGATCCGCACTCTCGCCCTTGTCGAGATAGAAGAACGTCGTCGCGCCGTCTGACGCCTGCCTCGCATGGATATCGTACATGTTCATCAGGCGCCCGATGTTAATCATGGGACCTATGTCCATCATGCCGTGGTCGGTCCCGACGATGAGTGTGCCTTCACGGCCCGCCGGCATCGAATTGATCGCCGCCGTCAGCTTGCCGACGATGGCGTCCGCGCGGCGCACGGCGTCCTGTGTCTTCGGGCCTGCAACGCCGTTGAAGTGCGCGACATGATCCGGGATGTCGAAATAGAGCGCGATCAGGCGCGGATGATCGGGGCCATCATCATGCAAAAGCCTGATCGCTTTCGACACGATTGTGGCGTCGGACTCGCGATGCTCCCACGGCGCATTGTCGTTGGCATAGGTCGAAAGCTTGCCGCGCTTCGTCGACCAGCGGCCGATCCAGTTCAACGCCGCCGTCCTTATGCCCTGGCGTTCGGCCGCCTCCCACATGGATTCGCAGCCAGTGCGCCAATCCGCATCGGATTCCTTGGCGCCATGGCTGAACAGTCCCTTCTGCGGATCGTAGAAGATGTTCGACATGATTCCGTGGTGCTCCGGCCAGCATCCGGTTTCAAAGGTCGTGTGATTGATCAGGGAAATTGTTGGAAACGCCGGAACCAGATGCCGCGACCATGCGCCTTCGCGCTTCAGGCGGTCGAAATTCGGCGTAGGCTTTGCGGCATCGAGTTCTGCCGGCGCGAAGCCATCGAACAGAACCACGACCACCGTGCGCTCTGGCGCTTTCGGCGCCGGCGCGGATGCGCCGAGTACGAGCAGCGCGAACAATCCCACCGCAATATTCCACAATCGCATTGTTTCCTCCGCCCCCGCGTCACGGATGATACTGGAAAACACGCTCCAGCGGCACGCCGAACACGGCGGCAATACGAAATGCCGCTTCCAGCGACGGCGAGTATTTCCCTTGCTCGATGGCATTGACCGTCTGGCGTGTGACACCGATTTTCTCCGCCAGTTCCTGTTGCGTCATCTCATTGTGCTCAAAGCGCAGCCGGCGGATATCGTTGCGGATCTGCTCGCCGCTCATCCGATGCCCCGGCGGTAATAGAAAATCTGCGTTCCGTCCCGTGCGACCTCAGCCAGCACGAGCGTGAAGAACAGCGCGTTGGCAATGACCATGCCATTGGAGCCGAAGCAAGCCGCACCCATCGCCATCACCACACCGCCAGCCATCACGAAATAGCCAAGCGACATACCCCTCAGCGAAATCCGCTTCTCGCGCTCGTCGGCCGGTGCGGAGGCCTCTTTGGGCGCCAGGACAGCGGTGATCACGGTCAGAACGACAATGACCACCACAAAGGCAATGAGGCAGGCCATGAACAGACCAAATACGGAGAGCCTGTCTAGCTCGCCGCGCATCAGCGCGGACCCAACCTTTGCGAAGTAGAATCCATAGATCGCCAGATTGGCGAATAGCGAAATCCAGGCGCTTTTTTCCCGAAAAGACATGTCTAGAGCCCTCTGATATCAAATATCTCGGACTATATGTATATAATAGAATACAATATGTCCAGTTTATAGGACATGTAATTTGCGATGCTCACACGCAAAAGCCCGCTCTAGCTAGTGAGCATCGGCGGCAGTGACGTAAATCTTGTGCTCTTTGAAGGATATGTATGTGTGGAGCCTGCTGATCACATCCATTCCAAACGTGAGCGGCTCCATATTCATAACGCTCCCATAGATCGGGTCGTCGCGCGACTTCTCAGAGTGTTCATGCTTGAACGCCTCATCGAAATGATCCGGGATGATATCGATGACAGGATTGCGGACCTCGACGCCTCCTATCTTCAACAGGCCGAACTGCTTGCGAAAGGCGGGTTGGTCCTTCGTTGACAACGGAGAGTTCGTAACGCCGGGAGAATTCTGATCCAGACCGAACGAACGCTCGGCGGCTTTATAGCGCAGCCAGGTCGATGGTGAGCCGGTATCGAAATCCGTTGTCAAATTCTGATCGTCGAGACTGATATCCATATCGATATGTTGAATCGCGTTGACAGCCCCGCTCGTAAAATGGAACGGCAACTCCGCATAACCGGATCGGGTCCAATATACGACTTTGCCTAGACAATGCTCGGGCGAAAACAGGTTCATCTTTTTGGCGGCAAAATCGAATTCAATGTCGAACAACGTCAGCAGATCTTGAGAAAGGATCCCGTCCACATCTGAGCCACGCGAGTCGAAGCCGCCGATGCCGAGGTGGAAATGTTTGGCTTCGTTGTTTCCAAGTTTGAACGACTCGATATCGGCCGACGCCATGTGGATTTTTCCGCCGACCCCATAAAGTTCTATTCCTGTCGGCGCGGTCTTGAGACTCAGTTTCTGTGCGGAGCTTTCGGCGAGGCGGCTGAAAATTCCTGCCGTATCCACCATGAACTTGTGCTCTGTCCCGTTGATGGAAACGGGCACCGCAAACTTGCCATCCGGCAGCATCGTCATGTCGAGCGATGCCATTTGTGCGAGCGAGCAGGTCTCCGCGCGCGCGACCGATGTCAGAGCGACCGCAAAAAGCGCCGCCAAAATGCTTTGAATTCTCATGTCCCACCCCCGGTGCCGCGGATTATGCGGCAAAATCGGTGTGCAAAACAATCTGACGTTGCCGATATTCGGTCGGCTTAGGCCGGAAAAGCCTTCGCCAGAACGGCGCCGCAGGCGGAGATCGCATCAACCAAGCCGTCGGCGAGGCTCAGGGACATTTTTGCGGTCGCGCTTGCAACTATGCGATCCCAGGTGCCCGCCGGCGCGGCGGCATGCGCGTCGCGCTCCGCGATGATCTCCAGATGATGTTCGGCGAGCGACACGAAAACCATCACACCGTTGTGCTCCGTATCACGCGAGATCGCATGCGCCGAAAACTGATGCCGCGCCATGCGGCTGCACATCGCGCGCTTCACGCTCCGCGGCGCAAGCGCCATGCGCACAAACCACTGCTCCAGCAAGAAGCTCAGCAGCGCGAACAGCGCCGTTGTCACGATCACACCGGCGCCGATGGTGAGATGGGGCCGCCACAACGCGAGCGCTCCCGTCAGCGTAATCGACAGCACCGCGCTCCACACCACCGGATAGAGCGCGTAGTGATCGCTTGCCGGCACGACCACAAAATCGAACTTAGCGGCGGTCGATTTGCGCGCGGCTTCGATCGCGGCGCGGACACGCTTGCGATCAGATTCACTCAAATTATGCAGCGCATCTACCAACTGCCTGACGCGCCCCCACCGCCGAACGATCCGCCACCGCCGGAAAATCCTCCGCCGCCGCCACCGCTGCTCCAGCCGCCTCCGCCACCCCATCCGCCGCGTCCACCGCCCATTCCGCCGAGGAAGAACAGCGGCCAGAACCATGACCGGCCAGCGAAGAAGAAAACCAGAAACAGAACGATCAACGCCGTCGACCAGCCGGATGGCGCCTCTTCATCGTCCTTGATCTGCTCGTAATCCGGCGCCGCAAAGTTCTTGTTGCCAAGCGTGGCGAGCACCGCCTTTGTGCCTTCCAATACGCCGGCGTTGTAATCGCCCTTTTTGAAGTCCGGCTTCATGTACTGGTCTATGATAACGCGGCTCTTGGCGTCGGTCAGATCGCCCTCGAGCCCGTAACCCACCTCGATGCGGACCTTGTGTTCCGTCGGCGCGACGATGATCAGCGCGCCGTTGTTCTTGCCCTTCTGCCCGATGCCCCAGGCCCGGCCGAGCTGATAGCCGTAATCCTCGATCTCATAACCCTGCAGTGATTTCAGCGTCGCGACGACGATCTGCCGGCCGCCGAAGTGCTGCTCGTCGCCAGCGAGGATGCCATCGAGTTCGCGTTTGGTATCCTCCGACAGGATTCCCGCCTCATCGACCACGCGGCCAGTGAGCGGCGGGAACGTCGGAGCGGCATACGCGTGGCTGAGAGTCAGCCAGGCGAGCGAGACGATACCCGCCAGCACATAGCAGACGCTCAGCCAGGCGCGTTCCAACATCTTAGAACGACACCTTTGGTGCTTCCTGCTCGTTCTCGGACGCCGAGAAAGTTTGCTTCACCTTGGCGTCGGGATAGAAGATCGCGGCAATCCAGCGGCTGGGGATCGTGCGCAGCGTGGTGTTATAGGTCTGCACCGCATCGATATAGTCCTTGCGGGCGACCGTGATGCGGTTCTCAGTGCCTTCGAGTTGCGACTGCAGCGCCATGAAGTTTTCATTCGATTTGAGGTCGGGATATTTCTCGCTCACCGCCAGCAACCGCCCGATCGATGCGCCGAGCTGCGACTGCGTCTGTTCGAATTTCTGAAACGCCTCGGGATTCGAGGTGACGTCGGCGGGAAGGCTCATCGTCATCTGTGTCGCCTTCGCACGCGCTTCGGTGACGCCGATCAGCACCGACTTCTCCTGTGCGGCATAGCCTTTCACGGTCTGCACCAGGTTCGGGATCAGATCGGAGCGGCGCTTGTATTCATTCTGCACCTCGCTCCACGCCGCCTTCACCTGCTCGTCCTGTGTGGGCACGGCATTGATGCCGCAGCCGGAAACTCCAACCAAAACTGCAGCCGCCAGCGCAAGGCGCGAGG
>CAZCJI010000140.1:0-7726 GCA_964498625.1 uncultured Rhizobium sp. | reverse complement strand
GAAATCCGTTCCAACCTTGATATACAGGACCGGGGCGCGGTGGGGCAAAGTGGATGACGAGCGGCGAGCGCGGAACGTTCTCCAAGGCCGGCTGGCGGCTGATCCCATTCCTGATGCTGCTCTATGTCGGCAACTTTCTTGACCGTGTGAATGTCGGCTTCGCGGCGCTGACGATGAACCGGGATCTGGGCATTGGCGCGGAAGCGTTCGGCGTCGTGGGCGGCATTTTCTTTCTGAGCTATTTCCTGTTCGAGGTGCCGTCGAACGTGATCCTCGAAAAGGTCGGCGCGAAACTCTGGATTTTCCGCATCATGCTCACCTGGGGCGTCGTCTCGATGGCGACGGCGTTCGCGCAAGGCCTCGCGAGTTTGCTGGCGCTGCGCTTTTTGCTGGGGATTGCGGAGGCGGGATTTTTCCCGGGGATCATCTTTTACCTAGGCCTGTGGTTCCCCGCCGCGATGCGTGCGCGCTATGTCGGGCTGTTCCTGTGTTCGATCTCGCTCGCGAACATCGTCGGCGCGCCCCTTTCCGGATATATTCTCGGCATGGACGGCATCGCCGGTCTGCACGGATGGCAGTGGCTGTTCCTGCTCGAGGGCGTGCCGTCATTGGTTCTCGCTTTTGCGGTTCTGGTGTGGTTGCCCGATGGCCCCGACGACACGCGCTGGCTCGCAGACGACGAGAAAGCGATCATCAGGACGCGTCTTGCCGCTGAGCCGGCGCACGCCCATCGCGATCTCTGGCCGATGCTGCGCGATCCGCGCGTGTGGGCGCTGGCGATTCCGGATTTCGGCATCGTGCTATCGACTTACGGTCTTGGCCTCTGGCTGCCGCAGATTGTGAAGAGCTTCGGCTTCTCCAATCTGCAGACAGGCCTCGCTGTTGCGGCTGTCTATGTGCTGAGCAGCATCGTGTCGGTGCTCTGGTGTCTGTCGAGCGATCGCGCGGGCGAGCGCATCCGCCATGTCGCCATCGCGGCGCTTGTCGGTGCAGGCGGATTGCTCGCCGCCGTGTTCACGCAGGGAAGCCTAGTCTGCATCGTTGGCCTCGCGGTCGGAATGGCGGGCACGCTCGCCGCGATCTCCGTGTTCTGGGCGTTGCCCTCCGGATTCCTCGGCAGCACGGCGGCGGCGGGTGGCATTGCGCTGATCAATTCGCTCGCCAATCTCGGCGGCTTCGCGGGCCCTTATCTGATGGGTTGGCTGAAAGCCGAAAGCGGCGGATACACGCTGGGTTTGGGCGCACTCGCAGCAGGCCTCACTGCAACGGCCATTCTGATTTTCGTCGTGGGCCAGACCCTGGGTCTGAAGGTTCGCGCGGCTTAAGGCTGCTCTTTCAGAAATGCCGCGACACGCGCTTTCGCGTTCTCGCGGATGTCCATCGCGAACAACGGATAGTCGAGGCCATGGTAGTTCCTGCGGCCCACATCCAGTTTTCCGAACGGTGTGCCCGATTGATCGGCGACGGTAAGGTACCCATCGCGGCATTCGGCCCAGGTCCAACCCTTCAACGGTGCCTCCAGCGGACCGAACACGGTGCCGCGCGGCGCGTCGCTGCCGAAGAAGTTTCCGGTGAAATTGCCGGAAGCCGGTACCGCGCCTTTGCTCAGCGTCCTGTCCGCCATGCCGCCATCGCGCTGCCAGGTCAGCGGATTGACGCAGACAAATTTTCCGGGAACGAATTTTCGCGGCGCGCCGCCGTCGCCCCATGTCGCCCAGTGGATGAAGCAATGCGTGTCGGTCGCGTTCGCGCAGACATGCACGGTCTTGAGCGCCGCGGCATCGTCATCCGTGATGTCCAGGCCGATGAGATACGCCGCCACCAGGCGCTTCGCGAGCGGCGTGCCGTCGATGCGCTCCCTGAGCAGCCGGAAACCGTGCTCGGTTCCCTGGCTGTGCGTGGCGATGATGAACGGCCGGCCCTTGGAATAGTGCTCGAGGAAATAGGTGAAGGCCCGGTCCACATCCGCATAGGCGAAATCGCTCGCCTTCTTCGCGATATCCGCCGGCGCGCCGACATAGCGATAGATCGAGGCTTCGCGATAGCGCGGCGCATAGATCAGGCAGCAGCCGTTGAAGGCGCTTGCCTGATTGGCCATCATCCACTTCGTGTTCTCCTCCGTCGCGGTGTTGGGATCCATCCGCGAATTCCAGTCGCCGTTGTTGAGATAGCCGGTCGGATGGATGAAGAAGACATCGACGCCGGATTGCGTTGCGACCGGCGGCTCGCCTTTTGGCACGAGCGCGGTCAGCCCCGGGTTGGACGGCAGGGCCGCCCAGTTCCTCTCGTCGCCATAGTTGGGTGCGGGGGCCTTATAGGAAAGATCCCAGCCGTGATGCGGCCTGAAGATCATGCCGATGATGACAGGTGTATTGCCGCTGAGATGGAGCCACGCGCCCGCAGTGACGAGCAGCACGGCCGCAACCAGAACGATCCGCAACCAAACTCTCACCGTTCGCCCTCCTTATGCTGCCGCGCTAGTTTTGCGGCTTCTCGCATTTCTTGATGGCGGAGGTCAGTTCGTTGTTCGCGGCCGTCAGTGTCCGCCCGACACAGCGCTGGCCCGTCGCCTTGGCGGCATAGTTCGCCGTGCTCGACTGGCTGTTGTGGCCGATCAGTTGTCCCGATTGGCTGAGGATGAGCGTGTCGGTCGTATCGATCGAGTCGAGCAAGGTGGATTTCGTCGTCACACCGTTGTTCGAGGTGTGGGTATCATCCTGAAAAGCCTGCGAGATCGTGCTGACAAGCTGTTCCTTGCCGCCTGTGATCGGGGTTTCATCGATATCGACCGTCAGCGGGTAGCTGTACTTGCTCACCTGTTCGACGGTGCCGGACGGCGAGGAGGCGGTGGTTGTGACCGTCGTGTCGGTGCTTTGCTGGATGTCCTGCTCATAGACCGTGTTGGAAATGTCGAAGGTCTGATCGTTCTTGAACAGGGTGTTCTGCTTCACCGTGTACTGCCCGCTGCCGGCGGAGGTGACGACGGTGCCCGCGATGGTGAAGTTGTGCGGCGCGCGCGTGTCCAGCGTGCCAGTGATCTCGCCGCCATTGTTCACGAGCTTGTTCTTGACGACGGGGTTCGGCACGGCGGCCAGCGTGTTCTCCGTCACGTTGCCAGTCGTCTGCGAGCCGTTGTGATCGAGATAAAGCATCAGCGCGCCGGCGACGGAGAAGTATCCGTTCGCACCATAGAGCGAGAGCGCGATCTGATGCGCCGTCTGTCCGTTGGAAAGCACGCCCGCGAACGGCGTCAGCGGAACGCGGAACGGTTTGAAGTCGAGCGTCTGCACGCCCGGCATGGGAATCCAGAGATAGGGATCGATGCCGCCGGTGAAGATCCAGGGATAGACGGGTGCGACACCCGCTGGGGCGCCATCGACCGAAATCTCGCCTTCGCGGAAGGAGCCGCCGCCGCAGCTTTCGAGCTCGTTGGCCAGATCGTTGGGCACACAGGTGTACCAGAACTCGTCGTTCGACTGACCCTGCAGATAGAGATCCAGATTCGCCGCCGCGATGTTGGTCGGCAGGGTCTGGTCGATGGCCAGCACATCGCTGCCGGTGTTGAGCGTGACGGTGCCGCCACCGGGCGCGGCCAGCGGGACGATCACATCGGGCACCGTCGGCGCGGTCCCTCCCTGCGGCACCGGATAGAACAGAAGCTTGGCGCTCGTGGTGATGATGCTGGTGTCCTGGCTGTTGGTGTAATTGGCGATCAACACGAAGCCGGACTGCTGCGTGTTGAGCAGCGACGTGTAGTCCGTGACATCACGCTCGAATGTCCACGAAGGTCCGAGGCTGGGGCTCGGTTCAGCCGTGGTGCCGAACCACAGCGGGACGCCGCCAATCCAGATCGTACCCGAGCGGTCGTACTGGATGCCGGCATTGAGAGAGATATCGACCTTGAGAACGATCGTTGCATAGGGCCCTGGGCAATTCGCGGGTGGCGTGTAGGTGAAATTGACGTTGTCGGCGCCGAACTGCGCGTTGGTGTAGAGCGGCACCTGACAGGGCTTTTCGTCGGGATGCGCGACGGGCGGATCAATGACCGCAACATTGCTGGAGCCGGTCTTGAACCGGCCACCGGCGGTGCGCGAAGCCTTTGCGGTATGGCCAAGTGTGGGTTTGTCTTGACCGGCTGGTGGCTCGGCCAACGCGAGCGATGCGGCAAATGCCACGGACACAAAAGCCAGAAGCGAAGTGCGAATCGTCATCACAACCACCGTCTCGTTCACCAGCGGCTGCCGCCGCGTCCCCTCGACAGCTGGCGCAAGGTCGTTTCGTTTCGCAAACGCTACTATGCGGGTGGGTGCCCGTCCAGCGGCGCAGCCCTCGCGCGGAAACTGCTACGGCGTGAATTCGTAGATCGCGCCTTCGTCGTCCGCGCCGCCCTCGGTCGTGGCGCCAAAGAAGTGGCCATGGCCGTCGCTCACCATGCCGCTATAGGGCGAAGCGCCATCGCCCGGCGCACCGGCGAAATTGTGCTGGATGGTTTCAATCCAGCGACGGCCCTTCTGCGCCATCCTGAAGATCGTGCCGTCGTTCAGCTGCCCGCCGGCGCTGGTCGTGCCGTATAGATTTCCATCGGCATCGGCGGCGAGCGTGGAGATGGGGCTGTTGCCGTCGGTGTTGTTCTGGAAGCTGTAGAGGAGCTTCTCCTTCCACAGACCGTGGTCGCGCGGCGTGAGTTCGTACACCGAGCCGGCATCGTTCGCGCCGTCGTAATATGTCGTCCCAAAAGCATTGCCGGTGGCGTCGAAGGTCAGCCCGCCATAGGGAAAGCCCGCGCCGGGCGTCCCAAGGAACTGATAAATCACCTTGTACTTCCATTTGCCCTTGTCGTTCGGCGTCAGCACATAGGCCGTGCCAGCGTCGCTCACGCCGCCGGACGTCGCGGTGCCGTAGAAACTGCCGTTGCTGGGCGTCAATCGGCCCGCGGATCCGCCGATGCCGTCGGCGCCGGTGAAGGCGTGGATGACTTTGAACTTCCAGTCCTGTCCTTTCGGACTCAGTTCGTAGATCGTGCCCTGGCCGTTCACGCCGCCGGTTGGTGTCGTGCCGTAGACATTCCCCAGCTCGTCTATCGTCAGACCCGCGCCTGGGCCCGAGCCGTCACCGCCGCCGGCAAATGTGTAGATCACGCTCTGTTTCCAGGTGTTGCCGTTCTTCGTGAGCTTGTAGACGACGCCGCAGCCACCCTCACACAGTCCGCCTCCGCCGGTGACGGTGGTGCCAAGCAGATTGCCCTGCGCGTCAACCGTCACGCCTTTGTACGGCTGGGCGCCATCGCTGCTGCCCGTGAAACTATAGAGAACGGTATGCGTGTATGAACCGCCATTTGGGCTGAGCTCCCACACCGTGCCGCTCGCATGCTGGCCGCCCTGGACCGTTGTGCCGTAGATGTTGCCGGATGCGTCCATCACCAGATCGGTGTCGGCGTATTCGCCATCGCTGCCGCCTTCGAAACTGTAGATCACGCTCGCGCTCGCGGCGTGCGCGGATGTTGTTGCAATGAGCGCGGCGGCAAGCGTGCTGAACAGAACGGAAGTGGCCTTCATCGGTTCATCCTCGATCGGACGCGGCGATGATACTCTTCGGTCGAAAGACTACCAAGGCGGAGCCGTCCACGCACGGCGAATAGCCATCGGGAGCCTGTGCGCTTGACTCGACTCGTGCCCCTTGGTTTGTGTGCCGGCATGACACGCGCATTCATCTTTCCCGGACAGGGTAGCCAGGCCGTCGGCATGGGCAAGGCGCTCGCCGATGCGTTCGCGCCGGCCCGCGAGGTTTTTCAGGAAGTCGATGACGCGCTGAACCAGCGCCTGTCGAAGATCATGTGGGAAGGGCCGGAGAGCGATCTCGTCCTCACCGAAAACGCGCAGCCCGCGATCATGGCGGCGAGCATGGCGGTGATCCGCGTGCTGCAAGCCGAAGGTGGACTCGATCTTGGCAAGCATGCGCGTCTCGTCGCCGGTCATTCGCTCGGCGAATACAGTGCTTTGTGCGCTGCCGGCGCTTTCACGCTTGCCGATGCGGCGCGTCTGTTGAAAGCGCGCGGTCAGGCGATGCAACAGGCCGTTCCCGTCGGCGAAGGCGGCATGAGCGCGCTGCTCGGCGCCGAGATCGATCAGGCCGAAGAACTTGCAAAGGAATGTGCCGCCGCGACCGGCGGCGTGTGCGTGGTCGCGAACGACAACGCGCCGGGTCAGGTCGTGATCTCCGGCACCAAGGCCGCGATCGACAAGGCGCCCGAAATCGCGAAAACCAAAGGCATCAAGCGCGCGATGGCGCTCAACGTGTCGGCGCCGTTCCATTCGCCGATGATGCAACCCGCCGCCGACAAGATGCGCGATGCACTCGCGGCGGTGACGATCCGTCCGCCAGCGGTGCCGGTCGTCGCCAATGTGACGGCCGCCGAAGTCAGCGAGCCGGAAATGATCCGCCGTCTGCTGGTGGAACAGATCACCGCGCGCGTGCGCTGGCGCGAGAGCGTGCTGGCGTTCCGTGCGCTCGGCGTGGAGTCCACGGTGGAAGCGGGCGGCAGCAAGGTTCTCACCGGCATGGTCAAGCGCATCGACAAGGAATTGCAGACCGTGACACTCGACACGCCTGCCGACATCGAAGCTTTCGCGAGGACTCTCTGATGTTCGATCTCACTGGCAAGACCGCACTGGTCACCGGCGCATCCGGCGGTATCGGCGGCGCGATTGCGAAGGCGCTGCACGGGCAGGGCGCGACGGTTGTTCTCTCCGGCACACGCGCGGAGGCGCTCGAAGCGCTGAAAGGCGAACTCGCCGGCCGCGCGCATATCGCGGCCTGTAATCTCTCGGACTCCGCGTCGGTCGAGAATTTGCCGAAGGCAGCAGAGGCCGCACTCGGCGCACCCATCGACATTCTCGTGAACAACGCCGGCATCACGCGCGACAATCTTTTCATGCGCATGAAGGACGAAGAGTGGGATCAGGTGATCGCGGTCAATCTCACCGCCGCGTTCCGTCTCTCGCGCGCCGTTCTGCGCGGGATGATGAAGAAGCGCTGGGGCCGCATCATTTCCATCACGTCTGTCGTCGGTGAGACCGGCAATCCGGGGCAGGGGAATTACGCCGCCGCCAAGGCCGGACTCGTCGGCATGACCAAATCGCTCGCGGCCGAAGTCGCCTCGCGCAATATCACGGTCAACGCCGTGGCGCCGGGCTTCATCCAGACCGCGATGACCGATGTCCTGACCGACCAGCAGAAGGAGGCCATCGCGACTCGCATCCCTGCCGGACGCATGGGAATCCCGGCCGAAATCGCGGCCGCCGTGGTTTATTTATCCAGTGAGGAAGCGGCTTATGTCACCGGCGAGACGCTCCAGGTCAACGGCGGGATGGCGATGATTTAGCAGTAGTTACAAGGACTTACATCGCGTATGGCGGCCCGCAAAGCGTTGTGTTAACAAGCAGAACTTTCCACCCCCGCGCACGTTGAAACGGTGCGGGACTTGCCGCGGTCCGCAAAACAAGCTCAAAGCCGCGGAATAACAGCAACAAAGAGGTTTCTGACCCCATGAGCGATACTGCCGAGCGCGTGAAGAAGATCGTGGTCGATCATCTCAATGTCGATGCCGACAAGGTCACCGACAACGCCTCCTTCATTGAAGATTTGGGCGCCGACAGCCTGGACACCGTCGAGCTGGTGATGGCGTTCGAAGAGGAATTCGGCATCGAAATTCCCGACGACGCGGCGG
>CAZCJI010000139.1:0-7749 GCA_964498625.1 uncultured Rhizobium sp. | reverse complement strand
CCGAACTGGTGGTCGATGACCGCGCCATCGCCGATGCGGCACCCTGCGCGCAGATAACCCTTGATCATCGGCGGAAGCGCGCGCAGCGCTTCCTTCACGTCGACGGCTTCCCTGGGCATCAGGTTCATTTCGACAAAGAGTTCAGGTCGCGCACGCACGCGGACATCTGTCGGCATGCCGTGAAAATGGTGCAGATAGGAAAGCGGCAGCGCGAGCGCTTTCGGATCGGTGCCGCCGAACGACGCGCAGCCGAACATCAGATCGCTGGAGAACCGCGCGACATAGGCCATCAATCCGCGCCAGAGCAGCTGCATGGTGGACGTGCGGCTGCGATAGGCGGCGGCGATGCAGGAACGGCCCAGTTCCAGATAGCGCGTTTTGGGCGGCCACGTGGCGATCATCGCTGAGATGTCGTATTCACCCGCGGTATAGAAGCCGCCAATCTTATCGAGATAAGCCTCGCGGATCATGCGATAGGTGCCGACGACGAGCGGCTGTCCGTCCTCGCCGTGCAGTGTACGGTCGATCACCAGCATGTGGTCGCAGAAGGGGTCGAATTTGTCGAAGTCGCGGCGCATCTCGCGCATCTCTGGCGTCGGCACCGCTGCCAATTCTTCATAGAAGACGCGGTAGCGCAGACGCTGCGCCGCCTCGACCTCGGCATCGGTCTCAGCCATCCGCACTTCGAGCGAGCCGCCTTCGGCAAGCAGGGGCCAGCGCGTCACGCGGTCCTGCAGCGGCTCATGAATGTTGACCAAGATCGTTTCCTTCGCGCAGCGTTCTTCCAACGCTCGTTCGCGAGGCCGATTCTACCCGACGCACTGTGACAAGACAAACGTCGGCACAAGGGAAATAAAACGCGGGAACGGCGCTATTCCGTCGTCATGTGCGCAGCGCGCTGGCGTGAATCGAGCAGCAGAAACAGCAGAACCGCCGGAACCCCGATCAGACCCGCGCCGACAAAGAAGACCGCATAGGCCTCCATCAGCCCGACATGTGCACTTAAAGATTCGACGATAGCGCCGGAAAATCCTTTCAGAACTTTTCCAGCCCAGGCATAGGTCGAGGACAGCAACGCATATTGGGTGGCGGTGTAGCCGAGCGAGGTCAGGCTCGACATATAGGCGACCAGCGTGATGCCGGCGATGCTGATGGAGAAATCGTCAAACGCCATGATCGACATGAATAGCGGCACATTCGGTCCACTGATCGTCAAAAGCGCGTGTAGGGCGATGCCCGTTGCCTGCAGAATCCCGCCCAGAATCAGCGCCCGCATATAACCGAGCCGCAGCGAGAGGAATCCGCCGGCCGCGATGCCCAGAAAAGTGGAGGCCAGACCGATCGTGGCACGTGCCGCACCGATGACGTCCTTGCTCATGCCGATGTCGTGGAAAAACGGATTGGTCATCGGACCGCGCACGAAATCCGGCAAACGGTAAAGGCTGATCGCGAGCAGCATCAGAAGGGCCGCGTGACCGTGCGTCTTGAAAAAGACAATGAATGGCCCTGCGACTGCATCGAAGAATCCCCGCAGGCTCCATAACGGTTTTTCATCGACGTTGTGCGCAATGAAGGCGTCGGCCCGCGCAGGTTCCCTGGCGATGAAGCTCGCTATCAGGCCGATGGCCATCGCGACGCCGCAGAACGTGTAGGACAGCGGCCAGCCCAGATGCTGCGCCGATACCAGGATCAATGCGTCGGTGCAGAGCATCGCGACGCGATAGCCGAGCGTGTAGGCGGATGTCAGCAGGCCGAGCTCGTCGGCATCCTCGGCGATTTCGATCCGCCAGGCCGCAATTGCGATGTCCTGCGTCGCGGACGAAAACGCCACCAGCAGCGCGAAGGCCGCGAGCACGCCGAGCCCATAGCGTGTCCCCACAAAGGCCATGGCAAGGAGGCCAGCAGCGACAAAGACCTGCGACAGCACCATCCAACCGCGGCGTTGGCCCAGGAATTTCAGCGATGGCACGCGATCCAGGATCGGCGCCCAGAGGAATTGCAGCGAATAGGCTATGCCGACCCAGGAAATAATGCCGATAGCGGTGAGTGTCGTGCCTACATCGCGCAGCCAGTATCCAAACGTGTTGCCGACGAGCAGAAACGGAAGGCCCGACGAGAAGCCCAGCGCGAGCATCACCAGGGTTCGCGGGCGCAGATAATCCTGAAGCGAATGGCGCCGAGCCGCTTGCGCGCCGTTCATGCGGCCGCTGTCTGTGAGCCGGCGGGAAAGAAGGTTTCGAACATCTGGTCCAGCAAAGCAGGGTCGACGGGCTTGGTCAGAAAACCATCCATGCCGGCGTCTTTGCAAGCCCGCTTGCCGGTTTCGAGCGCATCCGCGGTGAGTGCGATGATCGGCGTGCGCGGACGGCCATAGGTGATCTCATTGGCGCGGATCGCGCGCGCGGCTTCGATGCCGTCCATGCCCGGCATGTGAATATCTGTAAGCACGAGATCGAAACGCTCCTCGTTCATCGCCTGAACCGCCGCTTCGCCGTTGGTCACGTCGTGCACGGAATGCCCACGGCGGCGCAAAAGCTCGCGCGTGAGAAGGGCATTGACGGGATTGTCCTCCGCCAGAAGGACGCGGAAGCCGCGTACCGGCTTAGGCGGTTCCGGCACGATGACGGGTGCCGGCGTGTCGTCGGAATCGACGTCGAGTTTCGCGGCGAAGCGCTCAAGCAATGCGGCGGGCCGCACGGGCTTCACCAGATGCCCCGCAAAACCCTTGTCCACCAGTTCCGTCAGCTTGCCGAGCGCGGCAGGCGCGAGCAGCACAAAGGACGGAATATCGGCGTCGGGCAGCGCGCGGGGATCGGGCATGGCGCCAGCGCCGGCATCGATAAACACGTAGTTGATCTTGTGCTCGTCATCGCCGTCGTCCGCAAAACCCGACACGGCCCCTCCGGCGGCGCGGATCTGTGCGATCAGGGCCTCCCGCAGCAGCGCGTTGCGCGAGATCACGGCAAAGCGAAGACCGCCCAGCGGACGCGGCTCCTCAATCTGGGGCGCAGGGGAAACAACGATGGCGGGCATGGTGAACCAGAAGACGCTCCCCTGACCGAGAGCTGGTTCGATGCCGATTTCGCCGCCCATGCCTTCGATCAGCCGTCTGCTGATCGCAAGCCCAAGACCCGTACCGCCGAATTTTCGCGCATGGCTGGAATCAGCCTGGACAAATTCCTCGAAGATTTCCTTGCGCTTTTCCGCTGGTACGCCCACGCCGGTATCGCGCACCTCGAAGCGAAGAAAGCGCCGCTCGCGACCCTCAACCATCGCCGCATCGATTCGCACGCCGCCCCTATCCGTGAACTTGATGGCGTTGCCGACGAGATTGTTCAGCACCTGCAGAAGGCGAACGCCGTCGGTTCGCACCGAACGCGGAACGTCGGCGGCGATAATGGCAACGAGTTCAATGTCCTTGGCATGGGCCCGCGGCGTCTGAAGTTCGATCGCGCGCTCGACCATCGAACGCAGATCCACCTCGTCCTCCTCGAAGCTCATCATGCCGGATTCGATCTTCGAAAAATCCAGGATATCGCCGATGAGGGTCAGAAGCGCTTCGCCGGATTGCTCAATGGCTTCGGCATAAGAACGCTGTTCGCGTTTGAGATCGGTCTCGAGCAGAAGCCGCGCCATGCCGAGAACACCGTTCATCGGCGTGCGAATCTCATGGCTCATGGTCGCGAGAAAACCGGACTTGGCTCGAGAACCCGCTTCGGCCCGGTCACGCGCCTCGGTCAGCGCATCCTCCAATGCTTTGCGCTCGGTGATGTCGCGTCCAACGCTCTGCACCTCCACAAGACGCCCCAGTCCGTCGCGGACGGCATAATCCTCCCAGGCGAGCCACCGCCAGCCATAGGCCGTGCGGACATGCTGGTCATAGCGCACACGGGCGCGTCCTGTTTCGAGGCCCGCGAAGCTGCCGAACAGAGGCGCGCGGCTTTCGGGATGAAGGTCGGGGGCGAAAGGCCGCCCGATGGCCTGGCGCGGATTCAGTCCAAACAATTTGAAGAATGCGTCGTTGCCGTAGGTAAGGCGACTATCGGCGGAACGGCGAAAGATCGCGTCGCCCTGCGCATCCACCAGGCCCTTGTAGCGGATTTCGCTGCGATTGAGCTGTGCATTGGCGGCGGCCGATGAAGCCAGCGACTGCTCCAGCCGTCCGGCCACCGCCTGAAGTTGCGCGGCTTGCCGATCCAGCAACTCGCTTCGCTGCCTGGCGCGGAGATAACCGTGCAGGATGAACGCGATCACCCCGCTCATCAGAGCGGCAAAGACAGGCCTCGGAAACAGTGTCAGCTGGCCGTGCAAGAGCACATCGGCCAGCCCAACCACAAACATGGCAGACGCGATCAGTCCGAAGAAAATCCTTAAGAACCGTGTGACCGCCATCGACGCCTGTGAGGAAACCGGAGGTGTCAGTAGGCCGTGTTTCTGCTTGCAAAACGCTTAATCGGCGTGCCTTCGCACGAAGCTTGGAAAAGTTAACGGGGGCCGCTCTTTCCTTTTGATGGAGGACTGTACGGCGACGCCGTAAGATTAGCGGCCGACTTTGTAGAGATCCGCGATACGGCAGAGGTGTGGCAATTGCGACCTCACAATATTCTCTATTCCTTTCAATGCTTTGCTTATGCCTGATGCTTGGCCGTCTTTGACTGTCACAAAAGCTTCGCAAGACTGTGATGCACGTTGCACCGAAGGCAGCCGTGATGAGACCCAGAGCGTCGAGGGGGTCCGTCATGGCTGGCGGATTTGCGCTTAAGGGTTTGCTGTTCAAAGGGTTTTCGCGTTGTTCGAAAAGCTTTTGGCGGGCCTTCAGCCCTTTCCGTTTCGTTGGGATAGTGGCCCCTAGCTATGGCTGAGATCGCCTTGACCGAGAATGTCGAAGTAACCAGCCGTGCGCGAGCGGTGCGCCGCTTTGTGCTGCAAGACGCGCGTTTCCGGTGGCTCACCGGCTTATCGGCGGCATTGGTCGTTCTGATTTTCATCGGCGTTATCGGATCCCTGATCGTCGGCTCCGAGCTATCGATCAAGAAATTCGGCTTCGGATTTTTCGCCTCGGATGTTTGGGATCCGGTAAAGGAACAATTCGGCGCTGCCGCGTCGATCTACGGCACTTTGGTGACATCGGCGCTCGCCATGCTCATCGCCGTTCCCGTCGGCATCGGTATCGCGATCTTTCTGACAGAGATCTGCCCGCGCCCTTTGCGCCGGCCGATCGGCATCGCCATCGAGCTTCTCGCGGGCATACCCTCGATCATCTACGGCATCTGGGGCCTGTTCGTATTTGCGCCGGCGTTCCAGCAGAGCCTGCAGCCGTGGGTCATCGATTGGACGGCCAACATTCCAATTCTGAAGGATCTGCTGGGCGGGGCGCCCTATGGCATCGGCATGTTCACGGCCGCGCTGATCCTTTCGATCATGGTTCTGCCGTTTATTTCCGCGATCACGCGCGACGTGTTCGAGACGGTGCCTACGGTGTTGAAAGAGGCGGCCTACGGCTTGGGCTGCACGACCTGGGAAGTAATGTGGCGCGTGGTTCTTCCGTTCGCGCGCACCGGCGTCGTCGGTGGAGCAATGCTGGCTTTGGGCCGTGCGCTCGGCGAAACCATGGCCGTCACTTTCGTGATCGGCAACGCACACAAAATCGCGGCTTCGCTGTTCGCGCCGGGAACGACGATCTCGGCAACGATCGCCAACGAGTTCAGCGAGGCGACGACGGACGTGTATCAGTCCTCGATCATCGAACTGGGCCTGATCCTGTTCTTCATCACTTTCGTCGTGCTCGCGAGCGCCCAGGTGATGCTGCGCACGCTTGAAGCGCGCACGGGGGGCCGCACATGATGGTCAACCAGGGTATCTATCGCGGACGCAAAATTCGCAACGCCACGTTCCTGCTGCTGTCCACGCTTGCAGCCGTGTTCGGGCTTGTCTGGCTGGCCCTGATCCTGTCGTCGCTCCTCTATAATGGGTTCAGCGCGCTTTCGCCCAAGCTGTTCACGATGATGACGCCGCCGCCGATGACGGAAGGCGGACTTGCCAATGCCATCTTTGGCAGCGTTTTGATGAGCGCAATCGCCGTGGCCGTCGGCACGCCCGTCGGTGTTATGGCCGGAACTTATTTGGCCGAATATGGCCGTCATTCCAGGCTTTCGTTTTTCGTGCGCTTCATCAATGACATTCTGCTCAGCGCTCCATCCATCATCGTCGGCCTGTTCGTGTATGTGGCAATCGTGGTCAACAGGCCCGAGACCTTCGTTCAGCAGGTCTGCACCACATTACTCGGCAGTGAGTGCTTTATGGGCCATTTCTCCGGTTGGGCGGGGTCGATCGCACTGGCGATCATCGTCATTCCGGTGGTCGTGCGAACCACGGAGAACATGCTTCTTCTCGTACCGAACGGATTGCGAGAAGCGGGCGCTGCGATCGGTGCACCGCGCAGCGCCGTGATCCGCGCAGTCACGTGGCGAGCGGCGCGCGCCGGCATCATCACGGGAGCGTTGCTCGCGATCGCGCGCATATCCGGAGAAACCGCGCCCCTGCTTTTCACCGCTTTCAACAACCAGTTCTGGTCGCATGACATGAATGGTCCGATGGCGAGCCTGCCCTATGTCATTTTCACGTTCGCGATGAGTTCGGATGCCGGCTGGCACACGCTGGCCTGGGCAGGCGCGCTTCTCGTCACCGCCGCAGTGCTGACGCTCAGCATCACAGCGCGCATACTCGAAGGAAAGCGGAGTTAAGTCATGGATGCCGCCGTCAAGGACAGGGTGAAAATCGATATCCGCGACCTCTCGTTCTATTATGGAGCCACCAAGTCGCTGAAGAATATCACAATGCCTCTCCTGGACCGGCAGGTGACCGCGTTCATCGGACCGTCGGGCTGCGGCAAGTCCACGCTGTTGCGCGTGCTCAACCGCATTTACGAGCTTTATCCGAAGCAGCGCGCCGAGGGCGAGGTGATCCTCGACAAAGAAAATATCCTGAGTTCCAAGGTCGATATCAATCTGTTGCGTTCGCGCGTGGGCATGGTGTTCCAGAAGCCGACTCCGTTTCCCATGACCATCCGCGACAACATCGCGTTCGGCATCAAACTGTACGAAAGGATGTCGCGATCTGAACTCGACGGCCGCATCGAACACGCGCTGCAACGCGCCGCATTGTGGACAGAGGTCAAGGACAAACTGAACGAGTCCGGCCTGAGCCTATCAGGCGGTCAGCAGCAGCGTCTGTGCATCGCGCGCACCGTGGCGACGAAGCCGGAAGTCATCCTGCTCGACGAACCATGCTCCGCGCTCGATCCTATTTCGACGGCAAAAATCGAAGAGCTGATCGACGAGTTGTCTGCGGACTACACGATCGTGATCGTGACCCACAACATGCAGCAGGCATCGCGCACCTCCGATTCCACGGCGTTTATGTATCTGGGCGAACTGATCGAATACGGCCCGACGGAAAAGATTTTCACCGCGCCCGAAAACAAGCGCACCGAACAATACATCACCGGACGCTTCGGCTAGGCGTAATCCTCTGCCGTTGTCGCGTCGATGCGCGGCGCGCTTGAGAGAGCATTGAACAGCGCGCTCAACGCCACCGCGATGGCGATGTTGAGGATCAGCGAGCTTAGCGCGGCATAGCACGGCACCACTGTGCCGAAGATCTTGAGCGAATAAGTCGATGTCTTGAACGCGGACTGCGCGGCCATCCAGGTTCCCGCGCCAATGCCAAAGGCCCATCCGGCAAGCAGCG
>CAZCJI010000138.1:0-7761 GCA_964498625.1 uncultured Rhizobium sp. | reverse complement strand
CGACGTTCGAGGAGCGCATGGCCGCGCTTGAAGGCGCCCCTGTCGCGCGCGCGACCGCAAGCGGCATGGCGGCGGTGAGCGCGGCTTTGTTGTCAGGCCTCTCAGCCGGCGATCACATCGTCGCGGCGAAGGCGATGTTCGGATCCTGCCGCACCGTGATCGTCGATATCCTGCCGCGCTTTGGCGTGACGCATACGCTGGTCGATGGTGGCGACATCGCGCAGTGGCAATCGGCGATGCAGCCGAACACAAAGATGCTGTTCCTGGAGACGCCGGCCAATCCGACGCTCGATATTGTCGATATCGCGGCGGTCGCGAAGATCGCGGATGCGGGCGGTGCGCGGCTTGTCGTGGACAATGCGTTCGCGAGCCCCGCCTTGCAGCGGCCCATGGAATTCGGCGCGCATATCGTCGTGCACTCGGCAACCAAATGGATCGACGGACAGGGACGTTGCCTCGGCGGCGTTGTTTTGTGCCACGAAGATTTCCTGAAAGATCACCTTCAGCTTTATCTCCGCAACACCGGACCGGTGATGAGTCCGTTCAACGCCTGGGTGCATTTGAAGAGTCTGGAAACGCTCGATATTCGGATGCGCGCGCATTGCGAGAACGCGACGAAAGTCGCGAACTTTTTGGGCGCGCAGAAGAAAGTCTCACGCGTGCTTTATCCCTTCCATCCCGATCATCCGCAGCACAATCTCGCGCGGACGCAGATGTCCGGCGGTGGTGGCGTCGTGGCGTTCGAAGTTGCGGGGGGGAAGCCCGGCGCGTTCCGCCTCGCCGACGCACTCAGTCTGATCGATATCTCCAACAATCTCGGCGATGCCAAGAGCCTGATCACCCATCCCGAAACGACAACGCATCAACGCCTGTCGCCGGAAGGCCGCGCCGAACTTGGCATCGCGCCCGGACTGATGCGCCTCTCCGTTGGACTCGAGGACGCCGACGACATTTGTGAGGATCTGGAGCAGGCGTTGAAAGCCGCCTGAACATAAGGGGGAATGTATGAAGCGTGTCCTGCTTCTCGCCATCGGACTGTTCGCGATTGGTCCGATAACCACGCTCGATGCGACGCCCACACCCGGAAGCAACGGCACGTCATTCGCAGTGTCATTTCCCGCGCCGATGAGCGCGCAACCAATCGATGGCCACATAACCCTGATCGTCGCGAAAGGTGCGAGCAAGGAGCCGCGAACTTTGATTTCGGAAGACCGCCCGCTGACCTCACCAGCGTTGTTCGGCCTGACCGTCGATGCCATGAGCCCCGGCGCAACCGCAATCATCGACGCCAAAGCCTTCGGCTGGCCATTGCGCAGCCTCTCGCTGCTTCCGGATGGCGATTACACCGTGCAAGCGGTGCTGAACCGTTATGAGACTTTCCATCTTACCGATGGCCGCGTGCTGAAACTGCCGCCGGATATGGGCGAAGGCCAGCACTGGAACGAGAAGCCAGACAATCTCTATTCGAAGCCGATGAAGATTCATGTCGATGCCGCGCATCCCGCACGCATCGCGCTGGCGCTGGATCAGAAGATCGGTCCGATCACGCCCAAAGCCGATACGCCGTTCATCAAACACATCCGCATCAAGAGCGAGTTGCTGTCGAAATACTGGGGACGCCCGGTCTATCTCGGTGCGCATGTGCTTCTGCCATTCGGCTTCGACAGTCATCCGAATGCGCACTACCCTCTGATGGTCAATCATGGACATTTTCCGGATGACATCAGCGGGTTCCGCACCACGCCGCCCGATCCCAACCTGAAGCCCGAGTATTCCGAGCGTTTCCGCCTCGCCGGTTACAATCGCATCCAGCAGCAGGAAGCTTACGCGTTTTACAAGAAGTGGATCTCGCCGAACTTCCCGCGGTTCCTGGTGATCGAAATCCAGCACGCCAATCCGTACTATGACGACAGCTATGCGGTGAACTCGGCGAACCTTGGACCTTATGGTGATGCCATCAACAACGAGCTGATCCCCGCCATCGAAAAGAAATTCCGTGGGCTCGGTCAGGGCTGGGCACGCTTCACCTATGGCGGCTCGACCGGTGGCTGGGAAGCGCTGGCGACACAGGTATTCTATCCGGATATGTACAACGGCGCCTTCGTCGCCTGCCCCGATCCGGTCGACTTCCATGCCTACGAGACGAGCAACCTTTACGACGACAAGAACGCCTATCAGCGTGACGGGCAATTCTATTCGATCGAATTGCCTTCGATTCGCGACTACATGGGCTATGTCTACGAGACCCAGCGCCAGGCGAACCATGCCGAGCTCGCACAGGGCGATCATTCGCGCTCGGGCGGACAGTACGACATCTGGCAGGCGGTGTTTTCACCCGCTGGAAGCGACGGCTATCCCAAACCGATCTTCGACAAGGTGACCGGCGACATCGACAAGAGCGTCGCGAATTACTGGCGCGATCACTACGATCTGACGCATATCATCCAGCGCGACTGGTCGAAGCTGGGCACCAAACTCGCCGGCAAGATTCACATCTATGTCGGCAGCGCGGACACCTATTATCTGAATGACGCGGTCTACTATGCGCAGGACGTTCTGGAGAAACTAAAGAACCCCGCCTATGGCGGCGAGGTCAAATATGGCGAGCGCGCCGAGCATTGCTGGAACGGCGATGCTGCCCTGCCGAATGCGTATTCCCGCCTGCATTACAACTTCATGTACCTTCCGAAAATCCTGGCGCGCATCCAGGCCACCGCTCCCAAGGGCGCGGACCTGACGAGCTGGCGGTATTAAGGGAGCACCAATGTCCGAACATCACGCGAGTGTCGTGTGGAAGCGCACCAGCGCGGACTTCACCTACGACACCTATAACCGCGCGCACGAGGTACACTACAAATCGGGCGCCATCATCGTCCCCTCGTCGTCGGCGCCGGAATTCAAGGGCGATGCCGATCGTGTCGATCCGGAGGAAGCCTTTGTCGCCTCGCTCTCGGCGTGCCACATGCTCACCTTCCTCGCGATCTGCGCGCGCAAGCGGATCACGGTCGAATCCTACGAAGATGATGCCGTTGGCTACCTCGAAAAAGAGGGCGCTAAATTATGGATGAAACGTGTCGTTTTGAAACCGCGAGTGCGTTTCGCCGCAGGAACGCGGGTTGACGCCAAGCTTCTTGACGAGATTCACCACAAATCCCATGAGGATTGCTTCATCGCCAACTCCGTAAAGACCGATGTGACGGTCGAGCCACAGGGCTGAACTGCCTTAACGCCGCGCTTACGATGCGCTTGCTCCCCCTGGGGCCGGCGCGCGATAATGGCGGGATGTACGAACGCATGACGCGCGGCATCAAGGTGGCGGTGAAGCCCGCCTTCCTCGACGACCAATCCGACCCGGACGAAGGCCAGTATCTCTGGTCCTACACCGTGACGGTCGAAAATAAGGGCGAGGAGCCGGTGCAGCTCCTGTCGCGCTATTGGCACATCACCGATGCGATGGGGCGCGTGAAGGAAGTCCGTGGACCGGGCGTCGTGGGGGCACAGCCCGTGATACCGCCGGGCGAGAAGTATCAATATACCAGCGGCTGCCCGCTGCCGACCTCATCTGGCCACATGGTCGGCAAATATCAGATGCAGACGGCCTCCGGCGAGGCATTCGAGGCGGAAATCCCGGCATTCCTGCTGGAAAGCCCGCACGAGCGGCGGCAGATCCACTAAGCCCTATTTTGTCTCGGGTTGATCCATGCGTCCAGTTCGGGCGTTATTATTGTTTTCGCTATTTCGAGAGTGCCCATGTCCGAATTCATAAAGTCTGCGCCATCCAACAACATTCCGATCCAACCGGCCGAACCGCGCCCATCGCGCGAGGAAGCGGAGCGTGCGCTGCGCACGCTGCTCTTGTGGGCGGGTGACGACCCGGATCGCGAAGGCTTGCGTGACACGCCGGCGCGTGTGGTGCGCGCATATGAGGACTGGTTCTCCGGCTACAACGTCGATCCGGAAGAGTTCATGCGCCGCACCTTCGAGGAAGTCGAAGGCTATGACGACATGATCGTGCTCAAGGACATCCGCTTCGAATCTCATTGCGAGCACCATCTGGCGCCGATCATCGGCCGGGTGCATGTCGGCTATCTTCCCTCGAACAAAGTGGTTGGAATCTCGAAACTTGCGCGCGTGGTGGAAGCCTACGCGCGGCGCCTGCAGGTACAGGAAAAGATGAACGCGCAGATCGCGAACACCATCCAGAAAGTTCTGGATCCCAAAGGTGTGGCGGTCGTGATCGAGGCGACACACCAATGCATGACGACGCGCGGCGTGCATAAGACCGGCGTGAGCATGGTGACGTCGTCGATGCTTGGCGAATTCCGCAAAAACCCGTTGACGCGGCGCGAATTCCTGAGCGTGATCGGTAATCCCACCTCTAGCATGGATGGTTGAGCGCGCATGACCGCGCTCGATCTCGTAAAACGCCTCATCGCCTTCGATACGACCAGCAGATTGTCCAATCTCGCGCTGATCGACTTCGCGCAGGACCTTCTGGAGCAATCGGGCGCGCGTTGCCGCCGCTCCTACGATGCAAGCGGGAAAAAGGCCAATCTGTTCGCGACCATCGGGCCGGACATTGACGGCGGCTATGTGCTGTCAGGCCACACCGATGTCGTACCCATCGACGGCCAGGAGTGGTCAAGCGATCCGTTCGCAGCGGAAGTGCGCGACGGCAGACTTTACGGGCGCGGCGCGTGTGACATGAAAGGCTTTGTCGGCGTCGCCCTTTCGATTGCGCCCGAAGCCGCGAAGGCAAAACTCAGGCGGCCCATCCATTTCGCGTTTTCCTACGACGAAGAGGTTGGCTGCACCGGTGTTCAGGGTCTGATCGACGATCTTACTGCCGTGAAGATCAAGCCCGCCCTCGCCATCGTGGGTGAACCGACGCTGATGAAGGTGGTCGGCGCTCACAAGGGCGGCACCGCTGTGAAGACGCGCTGCCACGGCCTCGAAGGCCATTCCAGCGCGCCGCACAAGGGCGCCAGCGCCGTGATGATGGCGGGCGAGTTTATCGCCGCGCTGTCGCAGGTCGGCGTCGAACTGCAGGACGATCAGGACCCGCGCTTCGACCCGCCTTACACCACGACGCAGGCCAATGTGGTGAACGGCGGCACGGCGCTGAACATTCTTGCGAAGGAAGCGCGCGTGGTGTGGGAGTGCCGCACCCTGCCGGGCCGCGATCCGATGAAGGTTGTGGAGCGCGCGAAAGAGATCGTGGAAAAACAAATTCTGCCGAAATACAGAACCGGCGCGCCCGACGCGTCGTTCGATATCGAGGTGACAAGTTCTTATCCGGGCCTCGCGCTCGATCCGGATTCGCCTGCGGTTGCACTCGCGCGCGAACTCTCCGGCGCGAACGCGGTCGAGACCGTCGCCTATGGCACCGAAGCGGGCCATTTCGCGAGTGCCGGAATCCCTGCCGTCATTTGCGGACCAGGCTCCATCGAGCAGGCGCATAAACCGGACGAGTTCTGCGCACTCTCCGAATATGAAGCCTGCGCAGCCTTCCTGCGCAAGGTGATTGCAAAGGCCTGTGCGTAACTACTTGCTGACAGCCTTCAGAAGATCGACGGCGCTATGCACGACCGCGCCGCCGAACTTGTCCTTCATCATCTGGCGCAACTCGCCATCGCCGAAATAGAGGCCGCCGGACGCCAAAAAGGTGATGCGCATGACGCCGAAAGGCGGCGCGACCACGCGCGGCTCTTTCCAGGGATCCATCTTCACGATCATCTTCTGCGCCTGCGCGAGAAGATCGTTGGCCTTCGGCGTTACCGGCGGCGTGTTGGGACCGAACGACGCCAGCTCTTCCGTATCGCTGATATAGCGCACATTGCCATCGGCATAGGCCGCAACGACGGCCGGGCCGCCTTTGGAACCCAGCTCGAACACGACGCCGAGAAGAACTTTCGGCGGTACGGCCTGTTTGTGCGCACGCAACCAGTCGAACGCTAGCATGCGCGTGCAACTGTCTCCACGCGTGTCATTTGCGATGGCCCGGACGGCATCACCGCCTCTCACGCCGGCGTGAAGCACACGATAAAGAGGGTTTTCCGGCTTGAGCGCCTTGTTCTGAATGAACAGCCCGGGCACATCGCAGAATAGAAGATTGTGGGCAAAGTTCGTGACCGGCTTTTTGTAAGGCTGCGAAAGGCTCGCGGACTGCGCGGAACCTGACAAAGCAGCGGCGAGCAAAAACGAGGCCTGCAACAATCGGCGCGCGGCGTTCCTCATGAAAGCTCTGTCTTGCCGATTTCGTGCACCGTGCCGCAGAACTCGCAGCGCGCACGGATGATGCCGTCGGGATCGGCAAGACCCTCGCGGTCCTCCGCAGAATAGGATCTCAGGATGGAGGCGATGCGCGCGCCGTCGCAATCGCAGCGGAACGCGATCGGCTCGGCGGGTAGAACACGCGTCTCGTCTTCGTGAAACAGGCGCCACAACAGCGTTTCCGCTGGAAGCGACGTATCGACCAACTCGATGTCTTCGACGGTTTTCAGGATCATCGAGAGACGATCCCAGTCATCGTCGGTGCGCTGAGCGTCAGGCGTGACCTGCAGCATGATGCCGCCGGCGCGCCATGCAGGCGTGGCCTTGCCTGCTTCGAACAGCGGCGCGGCCGCCAGCCGGATCGCCGTCGGCAGCTGCTCCGACTGGCCGAAATAGGTTTCCGCCGACGCGCCAATACCGTTGGGCGAAAGGGCGACGATGCCCTGATAGGTCTGTCCGCCAGTACCTGGTTCGATGGTGATGGCGAGCGATCCCATGCCCACAAGCTGTGCGAAATCCGGCGATCCAAGCGCCGCAAACCTGGCGTCGTTCAACCGCGCGAAGCCGCGCACGCCCTTGGGCTTGTCGCCTTCGGCGCCGTAGTAATCCACGGTGACGAGATCGAGTGCTCCGTTGCTTTTCGTCTGCACCGTCAAACGCCCATCGAGCTTCAGCGCTGTGCCGAGGACAGCCGCAAGTGCGAGCGTCTCGCCGAGAACACGCGAGGCCGGCTCGGGCAGCGCATGGGCGCTCAACGCACGCGCGGACGCAGCATCCAGACGCACGATCCGGCCACGCAGTCCTGCGGCCGGAAGATCGAACGGCAATACGAAATCCCCCGGCGGCGCCGGAATGTGACCCTCTGCCGACATGCGTTAGACCGCCATGCCCGCGAGTTTCGCCGAAATCTCCCTCAGTTGTTTGGCGTCGGCGTCGTTCTGCGCTTCCTTCGTCGGTGTGGCGAGCCTGTTCTTGTAATAGTACCCGCCGCTCTGGCCTTCGACCTCGGGCGACGACGCCAGATAGACGACGGTCTTGGCACCTTCCTGCGGTGAGATCGCGCCTATGGGCTTGGCGATCTTCACCGCGACCGAAAGAATGCCGCCGCTCTGATCGCCAAAACGCGTGGCGACGAAGCCGGGATGCAGGCAGTTCGCGGTCACGCCCGTGCCGTCGATACGCCGCGCGAGTTCGCGGTTGAACAGGATATTGGCGAGCTTCGATTTTCCGTACACGGAGAAACCAGAATATTTCTTCGCCGACTGCAGGTCATCGAAATCGAGCTTGGCGCCTTTGTGCGCGTCCGATGCCGTGGAAACGATCCGCGCGCCGGGCTTCAGATTGGGCAGCAGCAGGTTCGTCACCACGAAATACGCCATGTGGTTGGTGGCGAAGGTCATTTCCAGACCATCTTCCGTCACCTTGCGGGTATTGAACAGCGCGCCGGCATTGTTGATGAGGACGTCGATCTCGGGCTCGCTCTGAACG
>CAZCJI010000137.1:0-7805 GCA_964498625.1 uncultured Rhizobium sp. | reverse complement strand
TGGCGGTGGACGCGGTGTTCGATTCGGTTTCGGTGGCGACCACCTTCAAGGACAAGCTCAATGAGGTAGGGGTGATTTTCTGCCCAATCTCCGAGGCGATCCGCGATTATCCCGAGTTGGTGCGCAAATATCTGGGCACCGTGGTGCCGGTGACCGACAATTTCTTCGCCACGTTGAATTCGGCGGTGTTCTCCGATGGCACCTTTGTCTATGTGCCCAAGGGCGTGCGCTGTCCAATGGAGCTCTCGACCTATTTCCGCATCAACGCTAGCGAGACCGGCCAGTTCGAACGTACGCTGATCGTCGCGGACGAGGGGGCGTACGTCAGCTACCTCGAGGGTTGTACCGCACCAAAACGCGATGAGAACCAACTTCATGCCGCAGTAGTCGAGTTGGTCGCGCTCGATGGCGCGGAGATCAAGTACTCGACTGTTCAAAACTGGTATCCAGGCGACGAGAATGGGCTCGGCGGTATCTACAATTTTGTGACCAAGCGCGGCGACTGTCGTGGCCGTGAATCCAAGATCAGCTGGACGCAGGTCGAGACCGGCTCAGCGATCACCTGGAAATATCCCAGTTGCATTCTTCGCGGCGACAATTCCGTCGGCGAGTTCTATTCCATCGCCATCGCCAACAATTGGCAGCAGGCCGACACCGGCACGAAGATGATCCATCTGGGCAGAAACACGCGTTCGCGGATCATCTCCAAGGGTATCAGTGCGGGGAAAGCGCAAAACACCTATCGCGGTCTCGTCAGCGTGCACCCGAAGGCCGCCAATGCACGCAACTATACCCAGTGCGACTCGTTGCTCATTGGCGGCAAATGCGGCGCGCACACCGTGCCGTATATCGAGAGCCGCAATCCCTCCGCTCGCATCGAGCACGAAGCGACGACCTCAAAGATCGCCGACGACCAGCTGTTCTATTGCCTTCAGCGCGGTATCGGCCAGGAAGAGGCGGTGGCGCTGATCGTCAACGGTTTCTGCAAGGAAGTACTGCAGCAGCTTCCGATGGAATTTGCCGTCGAGGCGCAAAAACTTGTCGGCATCAGTTTGGAAGGCAGCGTTGGGTAATGCTTGAGATCAAGAACCTTCACGTGGCTGTCGGTGGCAAGGAAATCCTCAAAGGACTTAGCCTTACGATCGATGCTGGCGAGGTGCATGCGATCATGGGGCCGAACGGCTCGGGCAAGTCGACGCTTTCCTATGTGCTGGCCGGTCGTGCCGGATATGAGATTACAGGCGGCTCCGTTACCTATAAGGGCGAAGATCTGAACGCTTTGTCGCCGGAAGCGCGCGCGGCCAAGGGTGTTTTCCTGGCGATGCAGTACCCGGTCGAAATTCCCGGCGTCACGACGCTTACCTTCCTGAAGACGGCGCTCAACGCACAGCGTCGCGCGCGGGGCGATAAAGAGCTGGACGCGATGAGCGTGCTCAAGCTTGTTCGGGGCAGGGCGGCAACGCTTCGCGTGTCGGAGGAGATGCTGAAGCGCGCGCTCAATGTCGGCTTCTCGGGTGGCGAAAAGAAGCGACTTGAGATTTTGCAGATGTCGCTGTTCGAGCCGTCACTGGCGATCCTCGACGAGACTGACTCCGGTCTTGATATCGATGCGTTGCGCCTGGTCGCTGAAGGCGTGAATGCGCTGCGCTCGCCCGGCCGCGCAATGCTGGTCATCACGCATTATCAGCGCCTGCTGGAATACATCGTCCCCGACAAGATTCATGTGCTCTCCGCCGGCCGCATTATCAAGGAAGGCGGTAAAGAACTGGCGCTCGAGCTCGAAGCCAAGGGCTATGAGCAGATCATCAAGGACGCGGCATGAACGCCTCGCGTGCCAAGGCTGCTGAAGATTTCCGCGTTCGCGGCGTACCGCACCGGCGCATCGAGGCGTGGAAGTATTCCGACCTGAAGTCGGTTGTCGGGCCCGATCAGATCGTGTCGGCTGGCGCTGCCGAATGGACCATCGAAGCCGAAGGCGTCCAGATGATCGATGCCCGCGAGGGCGGCTTTGCGGGAGCGATGGGTGAGGCATCGCTGGCGTTTGCCGATGCCGGCTTTGGTTTGCGCGTTGCGAAAGCGGGCAAGGTGAAAGTGAATTTCGCGTCGCCGGGACAAGCGCGCGTGCGCATTGTGGTCGAACCCGGCGCTACGCTGGACTACATCGAGACCGCGGAAGGCGACGGCTTCCAGAATATCGGCATGGATGTCAGCGTAGGAGAAGGTGCTGTTTTCACCCACATCCGTATCGCACACAAAAGCCGGGGTGCGCGCGTCGAGGATGTGAGCGCAACGGTCGATACGCGGGGCAGCTATCGGCTACATGCGGCACATTTCGGAAGTGAGCTTTCACGGTTGGAACTGAAGGTCGCATTGAATGGCGAAGGTGCTTCTGCACACCTCTCCGGCGTTAGCGTCCTGCACAATGCGCACGCCGACGTGACGACGCACATTATTCACGCGCACGGCGATACGCAGAGCACACAACTCTTCAAGCATGTCGCGAATGGTAAGGCGCGGGCGGTCTACCAGGGCAAGATCACTGTCGCGGAAGGCGCTGGCGGTTCCGACAGCCGCCAGACCGCGAAGGCGCTCTTGCTCGACGAGCGCGCGGAAGCGGATTTGAAACCCGAGCTCGAGATATTCGCCGACGACGTCAAGTGCGCCCACGGTGCTGCCGTTGGCGATCTGGATATAGATTCACTCTTTTATCTGCGCTCCCGTGGCATTCCCGAAGAGGAGGCGCGGGGCCTCTTGATCCGCGCCTTCCTCCACGAGGCGTTCGACGGAGTGCGCGACGATCTTCGCGAGACGCTGTGGGCCTCGGTCGAGGAGGCGCTATGAACGCCCCGGCCAAGACGCTTTTCGATCCGAATGTCGCGCGCGGGGATTTCGAGATCCTGTCTCGCGAGGTGTACGGCAACCCGCTTGTCTATCTCGACAGCGCCGCCTCGGCGCAGAAGCCGCGTCAGGTGCTGGACGCAATGCGGGACTTCGCGGCGCGCGACTATGCCAATGTCCATCGTGGCGTGCATTACCTCTCCGCTGCCTCGACCGACCGCTATGAAAGCGCGCGGGAGACCGTGCGCCGCTTCCTGAATGCGGCCCACGCCGACGAAATCGTCTTCACCAAGGGTGGAACCGAGGCCATCAATCTCGTGTCCTATTCTTATCTCGCGCCGCGCATCCAGCCTGGCGATGAGATCGTGCTCAGTGTGATGGAGCATCACTCCAACATCGTGCCGTGGCATTTCCTGCGCGAGCGTCAAGGCGCGGTGCTGCGATGGGTCGATGTCGCGGATGACGGTTCGCTGGATGTTGATGCGGTTGACACCGCCATCGGGCCGAAGACCAGGCTCGTGGCGATCTCGCATATGTCGAATGTGCTCGGCACCGTGTCACCGTTGAAGGAGATCGTCGCGCGTGCGCATGCCAAGGGCGTGCCAGTGCTGGCCGATGGCTGCCAGGGCGCGGTGCACGAAATCGTGGCCGTGCGCGATCTCGATATCGATTTCTACTGCATTACCGGTCACAAGCTCTATGGCCCCACCGGCATCGGTGCCCTCTATGCGAAGCGCGCGCATCTGAAAGCCATGCGCCCCTTCAACGGGGGCGGCGAGATGATCCGCGAGGTGACGCGCGATTTGGTCACGTACGCCGATCCGCCGGCGCGGTTCGAGGCAGGGACACCGGCCATCACAGAGAGCGTGGGTTTGGCGGCAGCGCTCGATTATCTCTCGGCGTTCGATCGCGCGGCGATCAAGGCGCATGAGCATGATCTTTATGCCTACGCACGCGAACGGGTACGCGAGTTTAACTGGCTGCGTGTCATCGGCGACGCGCCGGGGAAAGGCGCGATTCTCTCTTTCGAGACCGAAGGCATGCATGCACACGATCTGGCGACTATCCTCGACCGCGAGGGTGTCGCGGTGCGGGCCGGGCATCATTGCGCACAGCCGCTGATGGAGCGCTTCGGCACGGCGTCGACGACGCGCGCGTCCTTCGCGCTCTACAACACGCGCGCAGAGGTCGATGTATTGATCGAAGCGCTCGCGAAGGCGCGGAAGATATTGGGTTGAGTATGATGGACGAGTCTCTGCGCGAGCTTTATCAGGACGTGATCCTCGATCACTCGCGTCATCCGCGCCATTTCGGATCGCTGCCTGAAGCCACCCACACAGGCGAGGGGCACAACCCGCTTTGCGGCGACCGGGTGAAGATTTATCTGGTGCTGGACAAGGAAAGCCGCATTTCCGATATCAAGTTCGAGGGGAAGGGCTGCGCGATCAGCCAGGCCTCCGCCTCGCTGATGACCGATATGCTCGTCGGCCGCACGGTCGCAGAGGCCGAGACGGTGATGGGCGGGTTCCTGCACATGGTGAAGGGCGAGGACAGCGACCTCACGGGCGACGACCGCGACCGGCTGGAAGTGATGGCCGGTGTTTCTGCGTTTCCGATGCGCGTCAAATGCGCGACACTCGCCTGGCATACCATGAAGTCGGCGTTGGAGGGCGGTGGAGCCGCCAAGAGAGAATGACGGCAGAGTTGCTCAAACAGGAAGGCGTTTCGGCCATTCCGCCGGAAGACCTGGCGGAGTTCACGCAGAAGCTCGTCACTGCGCTCAAGACCGTCTACGACCCGGAAATCCCGGTCGACATCTATGAACTCGGGCTTATCTATAAGGTCGATGTTTCGGACGATAAGGACGTGGCCGTCGATATGACGCTGACGGCGCCAAACTGTCCGGTGGCCGGCGAAATGCCGCGCATGGTGCAGGAGGCGCTCGAAGGCGTCGAAGGCATCGGCAAGGTGACGGTGGAGATGACGTTCGATCCGCCCTGGACGCCGGAGCGGATGAGCGAAGAAGCCAAACTCGAACTGAACATGTTCTGATGGAAACGACAGCGACCACGACCCGCCCGAAACGCGAGCGCCCGAAGGCGGTACGCCTTACTGATGCCGCGGCCACGCGCATCCGCGAGATCATGGGCAATGCCGAAGGCCAATATCAGGGCGTGCGCGTCGGCGTGACCAATGGCGGCTGTGCCGGTATGAGCTACACGATGGACTACGCCGAAGACATCAAGCCGCTCGACGAAGTGGTCGAGGACAAGGGCGTGAAGATCTTCATCGATCCCAAGGCGATCCTGTTCCTGATCGGCACCGAGATGGATTTCGTGCGCGAGAAGCTCGGTGCGCGTTTCGTCTTCAACAATCCGAACCAGACCGCGGCTTGCGGCTGCGGCGAGAGCGTCTCGATCACGCCGGCGAAAGCGGATTGACCCATAAAAGAAAAGCTCCGGCGGATATCGACGCTGGAGCCTTTCGGTCCTCTGGCTACACGGCAGGCCCGCGGAAGGCCGTGTCATCGGCCAATCACAGAGCACCTTCGCTACAACCTCCCCGGCTTCCATGCGTTGCGCGGGCGCTGGCCCCGGCGCGAGTGGGGCAGGCGATCCGAACTTCGCGCGAGGTGCCCGCAAGCTGGCCCTCTTGCCTGTCTGGTCTTGCGCTATCGCTAAAGTTTCAACGGGCGTACTCCTTTCGCGTACAGGAAACAAATAGGGAACAAAAATCTGATTTCAAGGGGTCAGGAGGAAACAATTCCTGAGAATTTGTCAGCGAAACGCAGGCTGTAGCAGCTGCCGAGAAACCCGACGGGCCAGGGTGGCGGGTTGCCCGCACGGTTCCTATCTCTCCAAGGACGGGGGATTTCTTATGGCGGACTTCACGTTCCACGGACTGTCGGCGCTTACGCTGCTGGCGTTTGTACTGCATATCGCTGGCGGATCGATCGGCCTTGCCTCCGGCACTGTCGCGGCGCTGGCTGCAAAAGGCGGACGCCTGCATCGCGCCGCGGGAAACATCTTCTTCTGGTCGATGTCGGTCATGGCGCTGTCGGCGCTCTATCTCGGCTTCGTGCGGCCGGGGCAACTGGTCAATGTCTTCATTTCCATCTTCGCGTTCTATCTGATCGCCACCGGCTGGCTGGCAGTGCGGCGTGCGCCTGGCGTCATCGGCACGATGGAAAAAATTGCGGCCGTCGTTGCCGTGCTGTTGTGCGCGCCGTTTCTATTGCTGTCGTTTGAGCTGTTGACCGGCATGAAACCGTTCTTTCACAGCGCAGTGGCGCTCGAAGGTCCGGTGCTGATCGCCATTCTGGGTTTCACCACGGTGCTCACCATTGCGGCGCTCGGCGATCTGAAGGTCCTGTGGATCGGCGGGAGCGCCGGTGCGCCGCGTATCGCGCGGCATCTGTGGCGCATGTGCTTCGGTCTGACACTCGCGACCGGTTCTGCATTTACGAACGGCTTCGCGCGCTTCTTGCCCGGCCCGTATCACGTGCCGACGGCTTTTTTTCTACCGCAATTTCTTCCGCTGGCGCTGCTGGTGTTCTGGATGATCCGCGTGCGGCTCACCCGCTGGTATTCGGAGCCCATGGAGGCTCAATAGCGCCGGAAACGCCAGGTTTTGAGGCAGAAACGACCGGTTTTGTCCGAACAGGCCGGGCGGATCACCGATCCTAAACAATTGGCCCATATCTTCGCCCGGTTGCGCGGGATGCGTCGAAGGGCGGGGCCATGGAAGCGATCGACATGCTGGTGATCGGCAGCGGGCCGGCGGGGCGGCGCGCGGCTGTGCAGTCGGCCAAGCTCGGCAAGTCGGTTCTGGTGGTGGATCGCGGCAAGCGGCTGGGCGGTGTTTCGGTGCACACCGGCACCATTCCCTCCAAAACGCTGCGCGAAACCGTTTTGAATCTCAGCGGCTGGCGCGAGCGCGGATTCTATGGCCGCGGTTATCGCGTGAAGCAAACCATCTCTTCCGGCGATCTGGTCGAACGGCTGCAGAAGACGCTCGACCACGAGGTCGAGGTGCTACAGCACCAATTCATGCGCAACACGGTGCGCAGCATGTTCGCCGCTGCGAAATTTCTCGGTCCGAAGCGCGTGCAGTTCACCACCGATGCGGGCGAGGTGAGCGAAGCAGCGTTTGAGTACGCCTTGATCGCAACCGGCACGCATCCACACCGGCCGAACAATGTGCCGTTCGACGGCAAGCGGGTTTTCGACAGCGATGAGATACTCAATCTCCAGCATCTGCCGCGCACCTTGACGGTGATTGGCGGCGGCGTGATCGGGGTCGAATATGCGACCATCTTCTCCGCGTTGGACGTGCCGGTGACTCTGATCGAATCCCGTGAGCAGATTCTGGAGTTCGTCGATCGCGAGATCGTGGACGACTTTATCCACCAGATGCGCGATCGCGGCATGACGATCCGTCTTGGCAGCGCGGTGAAGGAAATCGTCTCCGGAACCGATGGTGTCGATGTTACACTTGCGGACGGACGCCATGTGCGTTCGGAAATGCTGCTCTATGCGGCGGGCCGTTCGGGCAATGTCGAAGGCCTGGGTCTGGAAGCGCTCGGCATTGAGGCCGACAATCGCGGCCGCATCAAAGTCGATCCGCACACCTATCAGACCAGCGTTCCGCACATTTATGCAGCCGGCGACATCATCGGCTTTCCCAGCCTCGCCTCGACATCGATGGAGCAGGGGCGCGTTGCCGCGTGCCACGCGTTCAACATGAAACTGCCGCCGTCACCGGAAACGTTTCCATACGGTATCTACGCGGTGCCAGAAATTTCCACGGTCGGCCAATCCGAAGAGCAGGTGCGTGCCAGCGGTGTCGCCTATGAATGCGGCATTGCGCGTTTCCGCGAGACTTCGCGCGGCCACATCATGGGCGTGAATTCGGGCTTCCTGAAACTGATCTTCGCGCTGGATACGCGCCGGTTGCTCGGCGCGCAC
>CAZCJI010000136.1:0-7823 GCA_964498625.1 uncultured Rhizobium sp. | reverse complement strand
GATGCCGTCATAGGCTTCCATCTTGAAGCCCCACCAATCGGCCCACATCACCGCGCAGATGTCGTTCTGCTTGAGAAGGTCGGCGACTTTATAGGCTTCGGAGGCGTGGTGGAACGCCGCGATGCGGAAGCCGAACTCTTTCGCCACGTCGATCATCGTCGCCATCTGGTCGCCGCGATAGCAGTGCATCTGCACCGGAATTTTCTTGTCGAGCACGAGCGCGAGCGTTTCGAGACCGAGGTCGCGGTCCGGCGGATCGCCTGCTTTCGTCTTCCAGTATTTCCGCCAGGTCGCGCGATAGGCTTGCGCCTTTGCGAAGGCCGCGCGGTAGCCCGCAACGTCGCCCATCCAGGTCTGCGGGCCGCCTTTTTCGCCATAGACGCGCTTCGGATTTTCGCCGCACGCCATCTTCAGGTCATAGGGCGCGCCGGGAAATTTCATGCCCTGTGTCGTGATCGACGGCACATTCTTTAGAACCACTGAGCGGCCGCCGATCAGATTGGCCGAACCGGGAAGGATTTCCATGGCTGTCACCCCGCCCGCGAGCGCGCGGGTGAACCCGGGATCCTGCGGCCATACCGAATTCTCGCTGCGGACTTCCGGCGTCGTCGGCTTCGTCGCTTCGTTGCCGTCCTGCGTCGCTTCGTTGGACGGCGAGGGATAGACGCCGAGATGGGAATGGATATCGATGATGCCCGGCGTAACGAACTTGCCTTTGCCGTCGATCACTGTCGCGCCCGACGGCGCCGCGATGTTTTCGCCGACCTCCTTGATCTTGCCGTCGGACATCAGCACGTCGCCGTGCGCGATCTCCTTGTCGGTCGCGGTCAGGATCGTCGCGCCGCGGATCAAGGTCGTGTGCGAGGGAAGCGGCTTGTAGGTGGACGGAAATTCATCGTTCGGGAATTGATCGGCGACCTGCACATCTTTCGAGGCGTGAGGTATCAGCCACCACGCCAACGCGAGGGTCAGCACGACGATGACCGCAGCCCCCCAGGCCGGTAATCCTTTGGTCGGATTCATGGAATATCCCCGCTCGAAGCGAGTGGGAGAGTGGCGTGCGCCGGTAGCGGACGCAACAAATTTACCCGGCAATCGGCCTCTGCACCGCCGGGATACCCACAATTCCACGTGAAAGAACCGGCCCAGCGAAACTTTGGCCGGTGTCTTCCGTCTTTAGGACATAGACCAGCCAGAACATGGAGCTTACGACATGATCAAACACAAACTTGCGGCAGCGGCTTTCGGCCTTCTTGTCGCATTACCGTTCGCCGTTCAGCCGGTTGCGGCCCAAGGCATGGGCGGTATGCCGCACGGCGGTATGGGCGGCGGAATGCACGGTGACGGTGGGCATTTCATGATGATGCTCAAATCCGCCAACCTCACGGATGCCCAACAGGCACAGGTTCATCTCATCCTGAACAACAGCCGCACGCAGATGCGTTCGCTGCACCAGCAACTGATGAGCCTGCATGAGAAGATCTCGGACAAGCTGCTCAGCTCCGGTTCCGTAACTTCTGCGGATCTGAAGCCCCTCGTCGAGAAGGCTTCGCGGCTTGAAGCGACGCTGAATGAAAATATGACCGAAACCGCGCTCTCGATCCGCAACGTGCTCACGCCGGCACAGATCGCCAAGCTCGCCGACGTTCATGCCAAGCTCCGCAGCCTCCATCAGCAGGTCCAGGGTATCATGGGCCATGGTGGCGATATGCCCGAGGGCGATGACAACTGAGCCATCGCGCATGACTGTTTCCGATCCGCCGCCGGTCGATATCGGCGCGCTTGTTGCGCAGGCCGCCGTCGGCGACCGGTGTGCGGCGGAGCAACTCATCATGCTTTATCAGCAACGCCTGGCCCGCTTCGTCATCGCGCAGACCAGGGACGATGTGCACTACGAAGACCTTTGTCAGGCGATCTTCGTAAAGATGGTGCTTGGACTGCCGGGTCTGCGCGCGGTCAACCGGTTTGAACCCTGGCTGTTCCAGATCGCGCGCAATACGTGCCGCGATCATCTGCGATCCCGGCTTGGTTGGCGCAGATTGTTTGTGTCTTTCGACACAAAGCACGAGGCCGTGCCGGCGCCGGAAGCATCGCCAGACTTCTCGAACGACGTTCAACGAAACATCGAACAACTTCCTGAAGCGCAACGGTCGTTGTTGCGCCTCTCGCTGGACGACAAGAAAAGCTATGAGGACCTGGCGCGATTGACGGATTCCAGCGTGCCAGCCGTAAAATCTCGCCTTCATCGCGCCCGCGAAAATCTGCGTTCGCTCCTGCTGACGGAAACATCCAAATGACCCAAGAAGCTCGCGATTCCGACCTGCCATTTCGTTCCGATTTTGCGGCGCGTGTGATGGGCGAGGCGGATGCAATTCTGACGCGGCGGCGCAGAACGCAGTCGGTGCTGGTTACAACGCTGGTAGCGATTGCTGTGATCTCGGTATGGCGGATGTGGCCGGCCAACGCGCCGGATATGCGGCGCGTGCCGCAAGAGATGGCAAGCAGCGATGCTATCGGCGTGTCCGACTTTCAAACCGCGCAGCCGACCTTGCTCAATTTCATGTTTCCGGAGGCGGGCGCGCTGTTGCAGTTCTCGGATCAGTACGCCGGGAGCGGGGACGACGATGTGACGGAAAACGACGCTGTTTTCTTCCCCGACGCTGAAGACGCCGAAGTCGACAACAGCTGATCATTCCTCGCCGAATTTCGCCTCGGCGAGCGCCAGCATGGCCTTGAGCGCTTCGACGGCATCGGAACCCTCGGCACAGATTTCCACCTCACTGCCGCAGCTCGCAGCCAGCATCATCAGTCCCATGATCGAACGGCCATCGACCGTCTGGCCGTCCTTGCTCACGGTGATGTGAGATTGAAATCGCGCCGAGGCTTCGACGATCTTGGCCGACGCGCGCGCATGCAATCCGCGTTTGTTGATGATTTTCGCGATAGCGCAGTGCTTGCCTTCGCCGCTCATGCCGCTCCGCCGACGAGATCGACCGAGCCCGCGCGCATGTATTTGCGGCCAGCGTCGATGGCTTCCTTGACCGCCTGTTCGAGCGGCAGTCTGGCGCGGACATCCACCAGCTTGATAAGGCTCGGCAGGTTCACGCCGGCGAGCACTTCGATCTTGCCGCGATCCAATAGTGTCAGCGCCAGGTTGCACGGCGTGCCGCCGAACATGTCGGTCGCGATCACGACGCCGCTTCCGGTATCGACGGACTTCGCCGCAGCCGCGATTTCGCGCTGACGCCGCTCGATATCGTCCTCCGGGCCGATGCAGACCGCGCGCAGAAGCGACTGCGGCCCGACCATGTGCTCCATCGCGGAGATGAATTCCTGCGCAAGGCGGCCGTGCGTCACCAGAACAATGCCGATCATGAACGAACTCTCTCGCGAAACAGGTTCTTCTCGAAAGCCGCGGCAGCGAGAATGATTTTCTCGGCCGCCGAAGCTTCGAAGGGCGCGAGTCTTATCAAAGGTATGGCGGCGGACAAGTCGCATGGCGGCTTGTAATACTCCCGCGGCGGAAGCCTTTTTGCCGCGCCGTCCAGTGAGACCGCGAGCGCAATCCTGGCCCGCGCGGCGTGGGGCAGGGCGACGATGCCGACGCCGCGTACTTCGATCAGGCCTTTGATCGTGGCAGGCACACGGCCAAACAGTCTGCCGCGATCGACAATCAAATCCGTGCGATCGTCGCTCACAAGTCTGGCGCCAAGCGCGATCAGCCGGAGCGCGACATCCGACTTTCCGGCGCCGCTTTTGCCGAGAAGAAGCACACCGGCATTTGCGGGCGCGCCGAATGCACGTCCCGCTTTGGCGAGAAGCACGCAGCTTGCATGGATGTTGATGGCATCCATGACGATCATGCGGGGCGCGCCAGCGGCAATTCGACCACGAACCGCGCACCGCCGCCGTCGCGGTTCTCCGCCCAGATGCGCCCGCCGGTGCTGCTCACGATCTGCCGCGCGATGGAAAGCCCAAGACCTGAGTTCTTTCCGAAGCCGTGCTCCTGCGGCCGCTCGGTGTAAAAGCGCTCGAAGATCGTCTCCAGATTGTCCGGCGGAATGCCTGGACCCCGATCTTCAACAATAATGCGCGCGAAGCCGTTCTGCGTCGAAGCCGAAATCCGGATCGGCTGGCCGTCGGGGCTGAAAGATACCGCATTGTCGATGAGATTGCGGATCACCTGGCCCACGCGTTCGTCGCGCCCGATCACGGTCGCGCCTTTCGGAAGCGCGATGTCCAATTCCATCGGAACGCGCTCGGATAGATCGGTAAAGCTGTAGACCTCGACGATGGCTTCCAGAAGGTGTTTCAGGTCGATGCGTTCGCTCGATTCCCGGCTCAACTCCGCATCGAGACGTGAGGCGTCGGAAATATCGGTGATGAGGCGGTCGATGCGCTTCACGTCGTTGCGCACGATGGCCATCATCTTCTCGCGGGAGGCATCGTCCTTCGCGCGCGTCAGCATTTCGACGGCGCTCTTGAGCGAGGTGAGGGGATTTTTCAGCTCGTGCGCAACATCGGCGGCGAAACTTTCGATGGCGTCGATGCGGTCGTAGAGCGCGCGCGTCATCGCGGAAAAGCTTATCGCCAGTTCGCCGATCTCGTCGTCACGTTCCTCCATGTTCGGCAGTGTTTCCCGCCCCGAGCGTCCGCTGCGCACGCGGTCGGCGGCATCGGCAAGCGCCAGGACCGGCCGCGCGATGAAGCGCGAGAGCAGAACCGACGACACCAGCATCACCACGATGGCGACGGCGAAGAGCCCGATCAGCGCGCGGCGTTCCTCGCGCAACACGTCGTCGATATCGCCGCCTTCGGTTGAAACAAGCAGCGCGCCGTAGACCGCCTTGAAGCGTTGCACCGGCGCCGCGACCGAGAGCACAAGTTTGTTCTGATCGTTGACGCGCTGGGCGCTGGCCATATCGCCCTGCAGCGCCAAGTTCACTTCGTGATAGACGCGTCCGTCCTCGCCGGCCTCGAAATACGGATCGAGCTTGGTGAAGGGGCGAACGCCCATGACATTGTCATAGGCGCGTTCGACGAAATCCTGGATCTGGCTCCAGGTATCGATGGCCGGGAGTTCGCCGGTCTGAACGATGTTGCGTGCCAGAAGATCGCGCGTGTCCACCGCGAGCGCGCCGTTTGTCAGATAAAGACGGCCGCGGAGTTTGCTCGGCGCCATCAACTGGCGAAGCAGCGGTTCGGCCTGCTTTACGTTGAGCGTGTGCGTATCGGGATCGGTGGCATATTCCGCCAGCGTACTGGCGACGATCTGCGCCTCCATCTCGACGCCGTTCAGGCGTTCCTCGACAAGGCCGACACGCAATGTCTGCAGCGCCAGAACGCCCGCGATCAGGATCAGCAGCACCGCGGTGTTGACGAGGACGATCCGCCGGGTCAGCGCGGAATGGCGCGCCCGCCGTATCGGATGGTCGAAGACAGTCATGATACGGCGCGAGGCAGCTTACGCCTCGCGATAGCGATAGCCGACGCCGTAGAGCGTTTCGATCGCATCGAAATCGTCGTCGACCTGCTTGAACTTCTTGCGCAGGCGTTTGATGTGGCTGTCGATGGTGCGGTCATCGACATAGACCTGGTCGTCATAGGCCGCGTCCATCAGACTGTCGCGGCTTTTGACGAAGCCTGGGCGCTGCGCCAGGCTTTGCAGGATCAGGAATTCGGTGACGGTCAATCGCACCGGCTTTCCATCCCAAGTGCATTCATGGCGTTGCGGATCGAGCGCAAGCTTGCCGCGCACCAGCGCTTCCTTCTTGCCCTCCGCGGGAACCGCGCCGCCCTTGTGCGAATCCGAGCGGCGCAGAACCGCCTTGACGCGCTCCAGCAACAGGCGCTGCGAAAACGGTTTGCGGATATAGTCGTCAGCGCCGGCATTCAGGCCCATCAGTTCGTCGATCTCCTCGTCCTTCGAGGTCAGCAGGATGACCGGCAGATCGCCGCCCTGACGCAGACGGCGCAGGAGTTCGAGGCCGTCCATGCGCGGCATCTTGATATCGAGAATGACAAGATCGGGCGGTGTTGCGGTCAGCCCCGTCAGCGCGGAGGCGCCGTCCGAAAACGTACGGACGTGATAGCCCTCCTGCTCCAGCAACATGCTCACGGAGGCGAGTATGTTCTTGTCGTCGTCGACCAGTGCGATATTGGCCATGCGTTCCCAGCCCGGTTTGCGTCGCGTAGTATAAGGACACCAGTTCCAAATCAAAATGCGCCGGAAAGATGTCTGAATCCGTCAAAACCTATGACCCAAGCCGTTTCCGGACGAACGTGCCGTTCTATGCCCGCTATCGCCTGGGCTATCCGCAGCAGCTGATCGATCGGGTCGTCGCGCACACCGGCGCGAAGCCGGGCGACGCGGTGATGGATCTGGGATGTGGGCTGGGGTTGCTCACGATTCCCTTTGCGCGCGCGGGCATGAGGGTCACCGGCGTCGATCCGGAGCCGGCAATGCTGGAGGCCGGACGGGAAGCGGCGCGCGAAGCCGGCGTGCCGGTCTCGTTCGTGCAGGGCAGTTCTTACGATCTGCCGCCCGGTACCGGTCCGTTCAAGCTGGTGACGATGGGGCGGGCGTTTCACTGGATGGATCGCGCGGCCGCGTTGGCCGCGCTGGATGCGCGTGTTGTTGCGGGCGGCGCGGTGGTTCTGATGCACGATCTCCACACCAAGACGGCGGAGAACCGCTGGCGTCAGGTGCTGCACGAGGTCGGCAACGAATTTGGCCGCGACGCGGAGCATCACATCGAGGCGCGCAACAGCCCGGACTTCGTATCCCACGAAGCTATCCTCGTGCGATCCGCTTTCAGCAGGCTGGAACGGATCAGCGTGTTCGTGACGCGCGCGATGAGCGTGGACGATATCGTCGGGCTCGCGTTTTCACTCTCCACGTCGTCGCCGCAGAAACTCGGCGCGCGCAAGGACGAGTTCGAAACGCGGCTGCGTACGCGTCTGGCGGACATCGCGCCGGACGGACGCTTCACCGAGCTTGCGGAGATGACGGCGTTGATCGCAACGCGGCCGGGGGAACATGCATGAAGTATTCCGTATCCATCGACGTTCCGAACCTCGAAGACGGCCTCAGATTCTATCGCGACGCTTTGGGCCTGGCTGAGATCGTGCGGCCGATCCCGACTTATGTCGTGCTCAAATGCGGCGACGAGAAAATTGGCTTGATGGAAAAGGCGGCGGGCAGCAAACCGGCCAAAGGCTCTGAGGACGTGCGCCGCTATGACAGGCACTGGACTCCGGTGCATATCGATTTCGATGTCGACGATTTCGAGGGATTCCTCGCGAGAGCCGTCAATGCCGGCGCAATCGTCGAGCAGAAATACGAAATGGCCAGCCGTCCGCCGATTGCGTTCTGCAGCGATCCGTTCGGCAATGGGTTTTGTGTGGTGGGGACCGCCGCCTGACGCCGTCTAAACGAACTCGACCTTCAGAATCTCATACGACCGCGCGCCGCCGGGGGCCGCGACCTCGACGGTGTCGCCCTTGCTCTTGCCGATGAGCGCGCGCGCAATGGGAGACGAGATCGAGATGCGGCCGCTTTTGGCATCCGCCTCGTGATCGCCGACGATCTGATATTTGCGCTTCTGGTCGGTGTCCTCGTCGACCATCGTCACGGTCGCACCGAACTTCACCGTCGTGCCCGAAAGACGCGACACGTCGATCACGTCGGCGCGGCCGATCATGTCTTCGAGCTCGATCACGCGGCCTTCGACGAACGCCTGGCGCTCCTTCGCGGCGTGGTACTCGGCGTTCTCGGACAGATCGCCGTGCGCGCGCGCTTCCGCGATCATCTTGATGATCGA